>DATEWS010000168.1:0-7272 GCA_035257785.1 Pyrinomonadaceae bacterium | reverse complement strand
AAACAGAACAAGTCAGGAAGAGGGGCTTGCCTGCTCACGGAATTCCCTGATCAGCGGGGGCAAGCCCCTCTTCCTGACTTGTTCTACCTTCGGTCTTCAAAATCTCTGATGTCGCGGAAAGGTCGATCGGCGTCAGTAAAGTCAGGCCGGTAGTAATACGACGCCCCGTCAAACTCCTGCATCCAGCCTTCATCCATTCCCAATGTTTCGAGCGCGGCCGTGGCCTTGAGCCATTCGCTCTCTCGTATCCTTCGCGACAGCAGCACGTAACGTTTGTTCGAGGCCGCCTGATGCGTCGGGTAATACTGCGCCATCAGCGAGATCGCAACGCGCGGACTCAACTCATCTCGAATCCACTCGATCGACTCACTCACACTGCCGATATCGTTCGGCAACACGAGTAGACGCACGACCAACCCGCGCTTCAGTAAACCATTTTCATCAAACACTAGTTCAGCGCCAGTTTGGCGAAACATCTCCCGCAGCGCAGCGCGCGAGAATTCCTTGTAGCCACTCACCTTCGAATACAAATAACCCGATTGATCGTCAGCATACTTCAAGTCCGGAAGGTAAATATCGACGATGCCGTCCAGCAATCGCAGCACGTTCACCGCATCATAGGCATTGGTGTTGTAGACGATCGGCACGCGCAATCCTTGTTGGGCTGCGAGAAAGATGGAGCGCGCCATCTGCGGCACGAAGTGTGACGGCGAAACGAAGTTGATGTTGTGACAGCCTCGCCCTTGCAGCTCTAAAAGCATTTCCGCTAAACGCTCGTGACTTACTTCGTTCTTGAGTTGCTGTTTGTGTGTTTGCGAGATCTGGTAGTTTTGGCAGTAAACACAACGCAGATTGCAGTTGCCGAAGAAGACATTCCCGGCGCCCTTTGTTCCGACGAGTGGCGGCTCTTCGCCGAAGTGTGCCGTGTACGAGGAGACGATCGGCAGTCGACCTGAGTAACACGCCGCAATCTCGTTGTTGAGACGGTTGTTGAAACAGTCACGCGGGCAAACCGTGCAGCGTTCGAGCAGCTGCTCCAGTTCCGCCACGCGACTTTCAAGCAGTCCCTGGTCCAGGAGCGTCCGGTATGATGGTTCGTACTTACCCATTGATGCTTTATAATCCGGTGAGCTTGAAATCCTGTCAAATCTCCCATGCGCCTCTGGATTTCCAAAAGCAGTGAAGTTCCGATTCGCGAGCAGCTGGTGACGCAGATCGTCCTCGGCATCGTCAGCAACGACCTGAAGATCTCCGAACGATTGCCGAGCACGCGCGACCTCGCCCGACGTTACAACATTCACGCAAACACAGTGAGTTCCGCTTATCGCGAACTGGCGAAACGCGGCTGGGTCGAGTTTCGGAAGGGAAGCGGTGTTTACGTTCGCCCGCGAAACGACGAGCCGATCGAACAGGGAATGGCGCTCGATCAAGTTATTGCGCGTTTCTTTAAGAACCTGCGTGAAGGGGGTTACTCGCTGGCCGAGATCCAGGCCGGAATACAACGCTCGTTCTCGGTGCAGCGACCCGATCACTTTCTTTTGCTCGAGGCTGATCCGGAGCTGCGCGAGATTCTCGTGGCTGAGATCTCGTCAGTGACGAAAATGAAAGTGAAAGGCGTTGGCCCGCCGGAAGTTGATGGGGAGATGACCGGAGCGGCGCCACTCGTTTTGTATGGTCACATGGATGAGTTTGCGGATCGAGTTAAACCCGATACAGATTTGCTGGTGCTTCACTCGGCTTCGGTGGTTGAGAGAATGCGTGGGCAAACGAGGCCCTCGCGTGACGCGCTGGTTGCGATTGTGTCGCGCTGGCCTGAGTTTTTGCGTTGGGCGAGGACGATGCTGGTGGCTGCAGGGCTGGATGCAGATGCGTTGAGTTTTCGCGACGCGCGCGAACGCAATTGGGAGAAGGGATTGCGTTCGGCGGCGTTTGTGATCACGGATTCACTGATGGCGCCGCGTATTCCAGCGGGCTGCGAAGTGAAGGTATTCCGCGTGCTGGCGGAATCATCGCTCAAGGAAATTCGCGAGTACGCGGAACGGTTCTTTTAGCCGCGGATGACGCGGAAAAAAATCCGGATTTCTTCCGTGTCATCCGCGGCTATTCTTACTGCTTGTCTTTCGCGAGTGTGCGCACGTAATTCACGACGTGCCAGCGTTCCTCTTCACTCATGCGCTTCTCGCCGGCGGGCATGATGCCGGTAATGCCTTTCGAGACTTTCCAGAACACTTCGCCGTCAGTCATCGCAGTCATGCGTTCCTTGTTTGTGAGGTCTGCGGGCTTGCGACGCAAACGCGGCAAGTTCGCTTCATTACCCGCGCCAGTCTCACCGTGACAGAAAACACAGTTGCCTTTGGTTTTTTCGAGGTAAAGCGTTTTTCCTTTTTCGATCGACTCGGCCGAAGCTGTCACCGGGTTCTTTGTTTTATCCGCATCCTCGGGAAGTTCCCAGGTGTTCTTCGAGAAGTCCGGTTGCGCGGCAGGCGGCGCAATCGATCTCGAATCGTTTTGATTCTGATTCTTGTTGGTCGTCGTCGAACTATTAGCGTTCTGCGACGTCGCCGCAACATCGAAAGAATTCACAAGCAAAAATGACACTACGACCAATAATGAAAACGCCAGTAAGGACAAGCTGAGTGATTTACGCATCGCTATGAATCTCCCTTGAATTGAGCTTAATGGGTCCGTTTTTTTCGCACCGGGCGCCGCGGAGCGGGTTTAGGCGTAGTTACTTCTACTTTCGTCGCTTTTGGTGCGGTGGCGGATTTCAGCATGTCGGCGACTATCTTGTCAGGAATGTCGGCCTCTACGACGATCTCACTTTCCTTCGCCGACATCTTGAGCGCCTTCAACATCGTCTGCGCGTCTTTGTCAGGCACAGCACTGATGCCTTGCTGCATCAACCCCCAAAGCAGCCCCTGGATAATTTTGGCTGTATCGGGATTGTCGGCATTCATCGCGCCGCGCAGGCTGAAACCGGTCGCCGTCATTGTAAGCGCTGAGTAGAAGTTGCCAAAGCGCGTATCGCATCGCGAGTCGCGCGTCGTGTTTTCCAGCCCGAGCATGCCAAAACTCTTCGCAAACGAAGCGAGCGGCGCGCCCGAAGCGGAAATGAGCGCGTTTGGATCGCGTAATAACGACTCGAGCGAAGCGGGGCTGATGCGCCCGTTGCCATTAGCGGCATCAATCGCTGACTTGAGATAACGCAGATTGCCGATCGCGAGCGAGTTTGCAGTTAACGGAACCACACCGATCTCCGTGAACGGTTTGAGTATCGGATTCTTTTCTGCCTCAGCCACGATCGGATCGACTTTCATCAACGTGATTGCTTTCGAGCCATACTGCTCAACGCGCACTTTGTCCTGAAGATAAAGTTGTCCGAGACTCATCAGTGAATCTGAACTAAAGTCGCCGCCGATCACTGCCATCACGTCCGGCGCAACAAAACTCAGATCGCTCGCAGGTTTGTTGAAGCGTATGGCGAGCACGAGGTACTCGACCGAGGACGGATCGATACCGGCGGCTTTCTTCATGTCTGCAAAGCCGCTGCGCATTTTCGTCAGCTCGGCCGGATCCACGACGCGTGGCGCGGCTTCGTTGAGTATGCGTTGCGGGCTGACGTAGATCAGCGCATCCGCTTCCGGTAGTGAAGCGAGCGCCGCGTGCGGATTTTGTGCGAGTGCCTGAACAGCAATCGCCAGGAAAACGATGACAGCCAGGGGAAAAAGTTTATATCGCAAATTGACCTCCATTTTATTCGCGAAAATCTGTGTTAATCCGCGGCTCTAACTTGACGATAACGAAAACACTTCGAATCGTGATCGTTGACCATGCCGACAGCCTGCATGAAAGAATAACAGATTGTCGAACCAACGAACTTAAAGCCGCGTTTCAGCAGATCTTTACTGAGTGCGTCCGAGATCTCCGTGCGCGCAGCGAGCGGTTGACCCGGTTTGCGCTTGAGTGGTTTGCCGTTCACAAACCGCCAAACGTATGCGTCGAAACTTCCAAACTCGCGCTGCACTTCGAGAAAAGCAACGGCGTTCGTTACTGCGGAGTTAATCTTGAGACGATTACGAATGATGCTCGCGTCTTGAAGTAGTCCTGCAATCTTACGCTCATCATACTTCGCAACTTTCTTCGGATTAAAGCCGTCGAAAGCAGCCCGATAGTTTTCGCGTTTGCGGAGAATCGTCTCCCAACTGAGACCTGCCTGTGCTCCTTCAAGAATCAGAAACTCAAAGAGATGCGTGTCGTCGTGAGAAGGCACGCCCCATTCTTCGTCGTGATAGGCAATGGACAGAGGTGTAGTAGCCCAGAAGCAACGCGTCAACATGGGGCCGCTATTATAGCCACAGATGCGGCAGATTATCTGTGAATTCTGTGGATGGAACTGCTAAGAATTTTTGCCGGTCTCATGCTTTGCGGATCGATGTCTCTACTCGGCAGCGGAATTCTGATTGTGAAGATCGCGCCCGTACCCGCCGTGACGTTCTCCGCGCCGATGAGGCCGCCGTGTAGTTCAACCAGATGACGCACGATCGCGAGTCCGAGACCGAGTCCGCCGTGCGTGCGCGTCGTCGAGCCGTCTGCCTGTCGAAAACGTTCAAAGACATGCGGCAGAAACTCCGGCGCGATCCCTGGTCCAGTGTCACTGACGACGATCGTTGTGTAGAGGTTATCGAGGGTGACGCGAACGCCAACAACTCCACCGGGCGGCGTGAACTTCGAAGCGTTTGATAGCAGGTTCCAAACTACCTGCTGCAAGCGATCCGCGTCGCCCGCGATGATCTTCAAGCCCGGCTGAAACTCGGTCTCAATCCTTATGCCTTTTGCTTCGAGCCCCGGCCGCACTGCGTCGAGCGCAGCGTTCACCACGCTGACGAGATCCACCGGTCCGAAGTGCAGCTGAAGTTTACCGGTGATCACACGCGAGACGTCGAGAATGTCTTCGATGATCTGTTTCTGCGCCCACGCATTCCTTTCGATCACTTCGATCGCGTGAACGGAGCTTTCCTGATCGACGCGACCAGATTTAAGTATTCGCGCCCAGCCAATCACTGCGTTCAACGGCGTGCGGAGTTCGTGTGAGAGTGTGGCGAGAAACTCGTCTTTCAAGCGGTTAGCTTTTTCTGCGTCCGCGCGTGCGGCGCGTTCGCGAACGAGGAGTTGGGCCAACTCTTTTTCGGTGTTCTTACGCGCGGTGATGTCGCGCATGATGCTGACGTAACACTGCGGCTCGCCGAGGCCGCTGCGCATAGTGAAGAGGGTGAGATCGAAATTTCGTTCGTCGCCACTCCTCGTAAAACAGACGTGCTCGCCGGAATAATCGCCTGACGCTTCGAGTTGTTCGAAGATCTGCTGAAAAGTTTCTTCGCCGAGATAGATTGCGGGAGTTTGGCCTTCGAGCTCGTCGTCGGCGTAACCGAGCAGGGTGAAGTGCGCGCCGTTTTGTTGCAGGTGGAGACCATCAGGATCGATGATCGCGATCGCTTCTTTCGAGTGTGCAAAGATTTCTCGATAGAGCGCGGCGTGCAACTCTACAGGACGAGCGCTCGGCCCGGATTTTCGACGCGAAGATACTTCTGCGGACATGGCATCGCCCAGAGGGAAGGAGAATCACTTGGGGGCTTTGCCGGGTGAAGAAATCTTAACATTGATAGGTCCGATATGTCCTATAGGAGCTATTACGATCGAATAACGACTGGGCGATTCGAGCCCACCGATTCATACACCGCATCCGCGATTCGCACGGACATCAGGCCATCGAGCGCGGCGACCGCAGGCGGTGAGTTGTTCACGATCGAGTCGATAAATGCTTTGTCTTCCTGGACATAGCCCCAGCGATCTTGCCGCGGTAACTGCTGCATCGTCTGGACCGTGAAATGCCCTTCGAGGTTGCTGCTGGACGTGAGACTTTCCATCTCGCGCGTCACGAGCGTCGCGTGATGACAGAAAACCTCGACCCGCTCAAACGGAAACAACCAGCTCGCATCCGCTGCCGTGGCGAGCGTCGCGTGCATGCCATTTGCAAACTTTAACAACACCGAGAAGTCATCAACCTCTTTGTACTCGTGAGTCGATCCGATCGCGTACAAACTCTCCACTTCACCAAACAGAAATCGCATCAAGTCGAACATGTGAATCGGCGTCTCATACAGAAACCCGCCGGTGATCTCGGGATCTCCGGTCCATTCTGGTTTGAGTAGTTCACCGCGATTCATCTTCACGTGCGCCGAGTGTGGGGTGTATGTCTCGGAAAGCATCTGCTTCAACGTCGCATACACAGGCGCGAAACGACGATTATGGCCCACCTGAAAAATAGCTGGACTCTCTTTCGACTTCTCAAACACTGTTTCCGCATCGACGACCTTCGTAGCCAGGGGCTTTTCACAGAAGACGTGCTTGCCGGTTTCGATCGCGGCAATCGCGAGTGAGACGTGTTGCGTGTTTGGCGTCGTGATGTAAACGGCATCGGATCTTTCGAGCACTTCGAGCACTGTAGCGACAGCAGTAGCGTTATGTGCACGGGCCATGCGTTCAGCAGCAGCGGGATCTGTGTCGTATATCGCTGTGATTTGAACGCGGTCGTCACAAGCCAGCACACCGGCATGAACCCCCGCGATGTACCCGGCGCCCATGATCCCGATCTTGAGTTTCGCCATTCGCTCTAGCCTTTCGCGAGGACGCGCTCCGTTGCTTCACGAGCTTCACGTGCGAGTGTAAAAGGATCTCGTTCCCAGTACTCGGGCCGGAAGATCTCGACGCTCGCGACTTTGTCGTAACCGATCTTTCTGAACGACGACAACATTTCCGAGAGCGGAAGAATACCGAGACCGGGCAACAGCCGATGTCGATCTTCCAACTGCTCGCGCGGGAGATCTTCCGCATCGTTGATGTGAAAGATTTGAATCAGTTCCGGATCGAGTGCTTCGATCATCTCAAATGTCGAGTTACCGGCGTAGAAGTGAAAACTATCGATCACGATGCCCAGATCTTTTCGATTTACTTCGCGCACGATCTCGGCCGCGAGATCGAGTGTGGGCACGCTGCAATCCGTTTGACCCAGAAACTCGAACGCGAGCGCGACATTGTGTGCGGCTGAGATGTCGCAGAGCTTGTTCAAGACCTTGATCGACTCAGCGATGACGTTTTCACGCGATGCGCCACCTTTCGGCAAACGCCCAGGAACGACGACGATACACGGACAACCAACGGAGGCCGCAATGGCGCTCAACTCTTCGCACTCACTTTTGATTGCGTCGAACGCCG
>DATEWS010000167.1:0-2107 GCA_035257785.1 Pyrinomonadaceae bacterium | reverse complement strand
CACCGACAAACGTCGTCCAGGTGCTGATTTGCTCGCGAAACAGCGGCGTTGATGAACGATCGGGATCGTAAAGACCGAGTATCGATGCTTGCGTGAAGATGTCAGTCGCACTCGAACCAAGCGGATCTCGCACCGGATCTTCCGGCGGAAAATCGAGCGGCTGGTTGGTTGGGTGTAACGAATTTCCCTCGATCTTTGTCGGCCGGCCTTCGTTACTACGCACGATTACCGGCGTCGCGGCGCCAAATAAAGGCGCGGCAGTCGCGTAGAAGAGCGCCTTGCCCGGAACGTATTCTTCCGGCTGTTTGACGTTGGGAACGATCTTCTCCGGTGGTTGAAAAACACAACCAGTCAAGCCGGCGAGGGCCAGCGACGCGCCCATTAACTTCATAAAGGTGCGGCGCTCAAGCGGGTCGTTCCATCCCTCCGCCTGCTGCGGAAACTCACGCTCAACAAACTCACGAAACACTGGCGTATCAGCCAGCTCATCAAGACTGCGCCAGTACTTCTTCGCGCCGCGCGGCGTCTCCGTATCCTGCAAAGACAGGATGTGATCGCGCATCAGCTTGAAGTTTATGTGACGATCGCTATCAGTCATCGCGAAACTCTTAACGGTGGCAAGTCGAACAACTCTCGAGCACGCGCCGTCCCTGAATTCGATACTCAGCTTTCCATTTGAGCCCTTGCGCCAGCTCCGTGGCGGTTTTGTTTTCCGGTCGCCACTCCATGTTGTAAATCTCTGAGACCGGGCGTACGAATCGTTCCGGAGCTCGATGACACTCCAAACACCACTCCATCTGTAACGTCTTCGCCTGATAAAGAATCGGCATCTGGTCGATGCGGCCGTGACAGCTCGAACAGCCAACCCCTTTTTTCACGTGAATGCTGTGATTGAAATAAGCGAAATCAGGCAGGTCGTGTACGCGGATCCATTCGATCGGCTTGCCGCTTCTAAAACTCGCGCGCACTGGTTCGAGATATGGACTATCGGACCAGATCTGTTTGTGACAGTTCATGCACGTTGAAGTGGAAGGCAAGCCGGCGGAAGCCGACGTTTCCACAGACGTGTGACAGTAACGACAATCGATGCCGTCGTCGCCGACGTGATGTTTGTGACTGAATTGAACAGGTTGCTGCCGTTCGACCCACTGACCGGTGTTCCAGGAGGAACGGTTTAGCTCAACAGCTACCCACAGCAAAGCAACAATTATGAAGAGAGCGCCATAAATCGTGATCTTTGCCAGCGCGTTGGTGCTGTGATGGAAGATCTGTGGCATTGCCGCAGAATTAAATTGGTCGGGTGCTAGTCAAACCGATACCGCTGGCAGACGAACAGCCTACAAACCTTTCGCACTCATAATGTTCTTATTGCAAATGTAACAGCGTACTTTACCAAATGGGTGCGGAATTTCAAATTGGGCCACAGATTGAATAGATGAAACGGATTGATCCGTGAAGATCTGTTTGCAAATATCCGCGTTAATCCGTGTTCACATCTCTGGCGAGGAGGGCGGCGCCGATTGGTGCGCCGTCGAGTCCGAGTTTGGCTGCGACGATTTCGGTGGAGTCAAAACAGGGCTGAAACGCGCGGCGTTTTGCTTCCTGAATGATTGGATTGAGAATTAGTGAACCTGCATCCATCACGCCGCCACCGAGTACGATTCGTTCGATATTCAGGAGGTTGATTACGGTTGCGACGCCCGTGCCGATGTATTTTCCAGTGCGCTCGATCATCATTAGCGCGAAGTCGTCGCCTTCGTTTGCCTGGTGTGCAACGTCGTCGGCTGTGAATGATTTGTTGAGGCCGAGGCGAGATAACGAGGATGTGTTATCGCGATAGAGACGTTCGCGCGCGCGACGCACGATGCTTGGAGCTGACGCAACTGTTTCCAAACAACCTGTGTTGCCGCAAACGCATTCAAGTCCTTCACTGTCGATCGTGATGTGACCGACTTCGCCAGCGAATCCTGAAGCGCCGGTCCAAAGCTTTCCGTCCAGAATGATCGCGCCGCCGATGCCGCTACCGATCATCATGTAAAACATGTTGCGCGCGCCGAGACCTGCGCCGACTTTGTATTCGCCGTAAGCCGCGGCGTTCGCGTCGTTT
>DATEWS010000166.1:0-4020 GCA_035257785.1 Pyrinomonadaceae bacterium | reverse complement strand
CGCGCAAACGCCGCCGCAGGGAGGCGTTTCAACCGGACCGGCCGCCACCTACACTTCGCGTCGCACTGTCGGCATCACCGATCCGAATGCGCCCGTTGTTTTTGAAGAAGTAACTGACAAGACTTCACTCGCAAACTTTCGGCATCGCTCAGGCGAAGCCGGTAAAGACTACATCTTCGAAACCACGTCGGGCGGCGTAGCGATCTTTGATTACGACGGTGACGGCCGCCCCGACATCTATCTCGTGAACGGCTCGACCAACGCCGCGCTGCGCGGCAAGGAAAAAGCGCCGCGCGCCGCGCTCTATCACAATCTTGGTAACTGGAAGTTTGAAGATGTTACCGACAAAGCGGGGGTGGCTAACGAGCGCTGGGGATTTAGTGTCGCCGTTGGTGACTACAACAATGACGGTCGCCCGGACATGTTTGTCGGCAACTTCGGCGTCTCACGTCTTTATCGCAACAACGGCGACGGCACGTTCACCGACGTTGCTGAAAAGTTGGGCGTCGCTCGCAAAGGTTGGAGCACCGGCGCAAGCTTTGGCGACTACGACGCCGATGGACGTCTCGATCTGTTCGTGCCGGGTTACGTGCAGATCGATCTCAATCATCTGCCGCCGAGTCCGAGCGATGTGAACAAGGCCGGTGTGGGCCAAAACTTCTGCCAGTTTCGCGGTGTGCCGGTGATGTGTGGTCCACGTGGACTGCCGGGCGAAGGGGACACGCTCTATCACCAGAAAGCTGACGGCACATTCGAAGATGTAAGCGTGAAGGCGGGCGTGAACGATCCCGAGAAATATTATGGTTTTTCATCCGCGTTCGTTCACGTTGACGACGACAAGCTGCTCGATCTGATCGTGGTCAACGATTCAACACCGAAGCAGCTCTACATCAACAAAGGCAACGGGACTTTCGAGGAGATTGGTTATCCGTCAGGCGTTGCGCTCAATGAGAATGGACGCGAGCAGGCGGGGATGGGACTCGCTGTTGGTGACTACGACAACGATGGTCGCGTTGATTTTCACATCACCAACTTCTCTGACGACTCGAACGTGCTCTATCACAACGACGGCGATCAGAACTTCACCGACATAACGTTCCAGGCAGGACTCGGCGAGGTCTCGATTCCGTTTCTCGGTTGGGGCACGAGCTTCATTGACTACGATAATGACGGTTGGCCCGACCTGTTCGTCGTCAACGGTCATGTTTATCCGGCGGCTGATGCGCATCAGTGGGGCACGAGTTATGCGCAACAGGCGCTGCTGTTTCGTAACGTGAAAGGGAAGTTTGAGCGCGTCGGTGCGCCGCCGGGAAATGCACTCGCGAACGCGTGGCCCGGACGGGGTCTGGCAGTCGGGGATCTCGATGGCGATGGGCGTCTTGATCTCGTGATCAATAATCTCGACGCGAAGCCGGTCGTGCTGCGCAACGTTGCTGGAACAAATGCTCACTGGCTTGGTCTAAGATTGATTGGCGACGTCGTAAAAAGGAGTCCCCGCGACGCGATCGGCAGCATCGCGTATTTGACAACAGGCAATTTGCGTCAGCGTCAGGATGTCGTCAGTGGCGCGGTCTATTGCTCGCAAAACGATATGACTCTGCACTTTGGACTGGGCGCTGCAACGAAAGTTGACAAGCTCGAAATCCAATGGCCGGACGGCAGTGTTGAGAGCTTCGACGTGCCCGCTATTGACAGGGTCGTTACGATTAAAGAAGGTAAAGGTCACTGATATGGTTGAGTTTTTTCACGCGGCGGCACAGCGACGCAACGGCCCATCAATATGTATCGTTGCGCCGTTGCGCCGCTGCGTGAAAAATCCTACTCGGGGAGTTTTGAAACTTGCGACGACTTGATCTCAGAAAGGCCCAGGCGGCCAGGCTCAATACGATCCGCGATATCAATCGCCAGATCGTATTGAACTACGTGCGCGAACGTGAACCAATCTCGCGCGCTGAGATCGCTCGCGAGACTGAGTTGCAGCGTTCAACGATCTCCGCCATCGTCGAAGATCTCAAAAGCGAAGGCCTCGTCGAGGAAGTCGGCGAAGGGGAGTCGACCGGCGGTCGCCGTCCGACTTTATTGAAACTCCGAGCTGCAGAACCAATCGCGCTCGGCGTATCGATCACTCCAACCTGCACTACCGTAGCGATATGCGATCTCGCCGGGCGTGTTATCGATCAGGAAGAGTTTCTCACCGACGCTCACAAAACGATCAACCAGGTGATCGAAGTCGTCAGCGCATTCACTACACGCTACAAAGGATCGATCGAAGGTGTCGGTTTAAGTCTGCCTGGTCTCGTCGATCCATCAGCCGGCACCGCGCTCTACATCCCTTACTTCCTCTGGCGCGATCTTCCGATCTCGAAAATGATATCCGACGCAGTTGGTCTACCGGTCGTGATCGATAACGACGCGAACGCCGTTGCACTAGCCGAGCTGTGGTTTGGTCGACCTGAAGTCAACGACGCGCGAGATTTCATACTCGTGTTGGTCGCGGAAGGTGTCGGTACTGGAATTATTTTTGACGGTCAGGTGTATCGCGGGCAGCGTGGCGCTGCGGGCGAGTTTGGTCACATGGTGATCGGACGTGGCGCGCCGGTCCCATGTTCGTGCGGCAGTGATGATTGCTGGGAGGCGTTTTCTTCCGAACGCGCTGCGGTTGCGCGTTATCTGAAATTGTCCGGCGCAGACGAGAACTCGATCACTTTCATCGAAGTCGTCGATCGCGCACTCGGAGGTGAAGCAAACGCGAAGGCGGCGCTGGTTGAGACTGCGCGTCATCTCGGCGTCGGCATCTCAAACCTGATCATCGGTTTCAGTCCGGAAGCGGTCGTCGTCGGCGGCGAAATCGCACGCGCCTGGGACCTGATTGAAAGCGCCCTCACCGAAACGATCGCCAACAGCGTCCGCCGCGGCCTCCCCTCCGCCCGCATCCTTCCCTCGACTCTCGGCGAAAAGCCCACACTAAGAGGCGCCCTGAGTCTCGTCCTCGCCAGCAAGTTCGCCGCCGCCTTCGCTGCGTAAAAGATTACATATATTTCGGTGAGCGGACTATAATGAGCGACACGAGTTGTCTTGTGTTTGCTATCTCACACAACAGGAGCCAATATGTCCCACAATCGCATCCCTATTGTCTGCCTCGTAATCTCAGCAATACTGGCGTCAGGATTCATCGCGACGCAGTTAAGCAGCGGTCAAGCTCCACAGAAGAATGACCCACCGCTGAAGATGAAAGTCTTGCGCGAAAAGGCCCGCGTAAAAACATCTCCTGGTCCATGGGAAATTGCAGCGTTTAGAACGACATTGCCGCAGGAAAACGAACGCCAACTCGTAGACCTGATACCTAAGCACGTGCCAATAAAAATAAAGATCAAGAAGGAGAAGGAAGCTGGATTTAAAGATCTGAATAACGAGAAATGGGGATGGGAATTTGAGCTTGAGGTAACCAATACCGGCACGAAGCCGATCTATGCTCTGGATTTATTCGTGATGACTGATGTGAAGACTGCTGACGGCTCTCCCGTTATCTTTCCCATGTACTACGGAAGGAACGAGCTTGGAGATATAAGAACGAAGGCCGAACCAACCGATGTTCCTATCAAACCTGGTGAAAGTGTCTCATTGGATATTAACCCGGGCATAGTTAACGCATGGGACTATTTCCGTAAGAAGGAGAACAGGCCACTTCCAAAACGTCTTGAGGTAAAGATTGAGTCCTTAAATTTCGGGGATGGCACTGGTTACGTTGGCAACGATGCGACCCCACTTCCGCGCGTAATACCGGAAGAAGGAGGTTCGGCAGTTTGCCGTCCTTCTTTTGAGACTGACATGTTCGGGTGGACAGAGACGCCACCCGGGTCACCATTATCGAAAATACTCGCTATTAATTTACCGGCCCAAAGTTGGCCGGTAAATTTTTTGCGAGGGACAACGTTTGACAGCAGCAAGTCAAATGGTTTTCTTCTCGACACCTGTTGTCCAGGGACCTATTGCAGCATGCTAACGGTGTTCCGCGAGTCC
>DATEWS010000165.1:0-2150 GCA_035257785.1 Pyrinomonadaceae bacterium | reverse complement strand
GGTTGATCACCCCTCTCAATGTCGGGATTACGATCGCAGTTCTCATTATCATCGCTATTATCGTGCGATTGCTTACGCGAGGAAAAGCCGAACAGACCAGCAGCAGAATCCAGTGAGTTTTGATGCTGTAGTGTCCGCTGTCCTCAGCGGAGCCGTTGTTGCTGGCATTGCACTGGATGCGCTGAGGACAGCGCACTCTACAGCCCCTTGCGAAACGCTCAGTTCCGAACAAGAAATTTCTTTGACACGACGATACGCGGGGTTAGCTTGCGGACGCTTTTTGCTGGAACGAGGCGGTCCCATGGTCGTTCAAATTGCAAATTTGATGCGGCTTTGGGACTTTTGAATCTCTGGCAGGAGGCGAAACCGGTTTGCCGCTCGGGTTGCCGCAGAGGCGCTGGGCCGGCGAAGAGCAGCCCATGTAGCTCAGTTGGTAGAGCACGTCCTTGGTAAGGACGAGGTCACCGGTTCAATCCCGGTCATGGGCTCCAGAGCCACCTTAGGACCGGCAGCAGACAATACAGAAAATAAGACAGTTTAGTTAACCAGGAGAATTGAAATGGCTAAGGAAGCATTTAAACGCGACAAGCCGCACGTGAACGTCGGCACCATCGGTCACGTGGCCCACGGCAAAACAACCCTAACGGCAGCGATTACGATGGTGCTGGCGAAGAAAGGCATGGCTGAGGTACGCGCATACGAGTCAATCGACAACGCTCCAGAAGAAAAAGAGCGTGGCATTACAATTAATACGGCACACGTGGAGTACTCGAGCGACAAACGTCACTACGCTCACGTCGATTGCCCCGGCCACGCCGACTACGTCAAAAACATGATCACCGGCGCGGCGCAAATGGATGGCGCCATCCTGGTTGTCTCGGCAGCGGATGGACCCATGCCGCAAACGCGCGAACATATTCTGCTGGCTCGCCAAGTTGGTGTGCCCTCGATTGTTGTGTTCCTGAACAAGGTCGATATGGTCGATGATCCCGAGCTGCTCGATCTCGTTGAGATGGAAGTGCGTGATCTCCTGACGCAGTACGAATTTCCGGGAGATAAAATCCCGATTGTTAAAGGCAGCGCCCTCAAGGCACTTAATGGCGACGCCGACGCGGAAAAACAAGTGCTCGCCCTCGTCGAAGCCATTGACGATTACATCCCGGTTCCCGAGCGGCCGATCGATCAGCCGTTCCTGATGCCGATCGAGGATGTGTTCAACATTGAAGGCCGCGGCACAGTCGCAACGGGTCGTGTGGAGCGCGGCATTCTCAAGAAAATGGGAGAAGTCGAGCTCGTCGGCATTCGTCCTACCGCAAAGACGGTCGCGACAGACATCGAAATGTTCCGCAAACTTCTCGATGAAGCGCGTGCGGGTGATAACGTCGGCGTTCTGTTGCGCGGCTTAAAGAAGGAGGAGGTGGAGCGCGGCCAGGTGATTTCGAAGCCTGGTTCGATTACGCCCCATAAGAAATTCAAGGCGGAAGTCTATGTGCTGAGTAAAGAGGAAGGCGGACGTCACACACCGTTCTTCACGAATTACCGGCCACAGTTTTATTTCCGTACTACGGACGTGACTGGCACCGTCAAATTGCCTGAAGGCGTGGAAATGGTTATGCCCGGCGACAACATCTCAATCGAAGTCGAGTTGATCACGCCAATCGCGATGGAAAAAACGATTCGCTTCGCCATTCGTGAAGGCGGCAAGACGGTCGGCGCCGGACGCGTGAGCGATATTCTGGATTAACACTCTTCCTCTGGCTCTGCTCACTTGAGGGATGTCTAAGTAAGAGGAGATTAAACGAAGCGGAAGAGGAAGATTAAAAACGCCAGTAGCTCAATTGGTAGAGTAGCGGTCTCCAAAACCGTCGGTTGGGGGTTCGAGTCCCTCCTGGCGTGGTTAAACTGGCCGCAAACCTCCAACGCTCAACATCGAACCGAACTTTGAACTGCAACAGATGAATATGTTGAGTGTTGGACGTTCAGGATTGGATGTTGGATGTTGTTTTGATTTAGATGATCACGAAAGTTAAGAACTTCTTCAGCGAAGTGAAGGTCGAGCTGCAGAAATGCTCCTGGCCCTGGGACCCGAAAGAGAAAGGATTTCGCCGGTACAAAGAACTGAGTGACTCGACTGTTGTGGTCGTTATCGC
>DATEWS010000164.1:0-11880 GCA_035257785.1 Pyrinomonadaceae bacterium | reverse complement strand
GGTGATGAAGGCGATGCGGCAACGCAAAGGCGAAACGATCGACGACACACGCGCAGTCAATCCCGGCGAAGTATGGGAAGAGAATGAATTCTGGCTCGAACTAACCTGGCGCATCGATCCGGATGGCAGTCTCGGCATTCGCCAATATGCGGAGTCGAAGAAGAATCCCGGCACGCGCCTCAGCATCGATGAGTATTACGAATGGATCTTCGACAACTCCGTTCCAGGACTACCCGAACGCGCCGCTGCTGAAGACTTGACGCCGCTCGAATTCATGCGGCGCTACGGTGCATTTGAAGTGAAGGAAAAGATCGGGCGTATTTACGAAGAGGTTGTTCCGGCGGAAGAGCTTGACGACGCGCGCGAGGATCGTTTCGGCAGAGTTTTCACGCGCGCACCGAAACCGGCTGGTCCAAACATCGTGCCGCTGCCGTCGCCGGATGGAGATGAAGAGGGTCGTCGTCTCGCCGGTGTGAATGTTGACGGCAACGTCAAACGCGGTTTTCCGACGCCGAGCGGACGTCTCGAGTTTTACTCATCGACACTGAACGCGTGGGGCTGGCCCGAGTTGTCGATTCCCATTTACTTCAAGAGTCATGTTCACAAAGACAATCTCGAGAAGGATCAGACGATCCTGATCTCGACTTTCCGGCTCGCCGTGCAGATTCACACGCGCAGCGCGAACGCGAAGTGGCTCGACGAGATCGCGCACACGAATCCGCTCTGGATCCACCCAACGCACGCAGCGAAACTGAACGTGCGCACGGGCACTCTCGTACGTGTCGAAACAGAGATCGGTTACTACGTCGTGCCTGCGTGGGTGACTGAAGGAATCCGACCGGGCATCGTCGCGTGTAGTCATCACATGGGTCGCTGGAAACTGACTGACGAAGGGCAGCGACAGTTGATGGCGACAGTGAAGTTGGACCAGAACGGAACGAAATGGAGTTTAAAACGTGAGAAAGGGATCGCGCCCTACGAGTCGGAGGATCCAGACACGTCGCGCATCTGGTGGAAAGACGCGGGCGTGCATCAGAACATGACTTTTCCCGTGCATCCGGATCCGATCTCGGGTATGCACTGCTGGCACCAGGCCGTGCGCGTACGCGCGGCCGATCCTGACGACCGACCGGGCGACATTTTTGTCGATACACAGAAATCACGCGAGGTCTACAAAAAGTGGCTGGCGATGGCGCGCTCGGCTGATCAATATTCGCCGGACGGCACGCGCCGGCCGTACTGGATGCTTCGCCCGTTGAAACCAGCGCGCGAGTTTTATAAGCTCGTGTAGATTTTTATAGGTCCTATAGGACCAATAGGACATATATAGGTTTTCCTATGTACTTCAAACAATTCTATCTCGGCTGCCTGGCCCATGCGTCGTACCTGATCGGTTCGGACGGCGTAGCTGCGGTCGTCGATCCGCAGCGCGACGTTGACGAGTATCTCGCCGACGCGTCCGCCCGCGGATTGCAAATCAAATACGTGATCGAAACGCACCTGCACGCCGACTTCGTCAGCGGCCATCAGGAGATCGCTGCGCGCACCGGCGCGGAGATCATCTTCGGTGCAAAGGCGGGCGCCGAGTTTGAGCATCGAGCAGTGCGCGATGGCGAAGAGATCAGGTTGGGCCAGGTCACGTTGCGCTTCATCGAAACACCCGGCCACACGCCCGAAGGGCTTTGCGTTCTCGTCACGGACATCGAACACGCGGAAGAACCACGAAAACTCTTGACCGGCGACACGCTCTTCATCGGCGACGTCGGACGTCCCGATCTCGCGGGGGGCAAAGGCTACACGCCGCAGATGATGGCTGAAATGATGTACGACAGCCTGCACGGAAAACTGCTCAAGCTTCCCGATGAGGTCGAAGTTTATCCGGCACACGGCGCGGGCTCGATGTGCGGGCGCAACATGTCGAAGGAAACTTCGTCAACAATCGGCGAGCAACGCAAATTCAACTACGCGTTGAAGCCGATGAGTAAAGACGAGTTTGTGAAGATGATCACTACGGATCTTCCAGACTTGCCGAGCTATTTTTCCAGAGACACAGAGATCAATCGCTCCGGCGCGCGCGGACTTTCAGAACTACAACCACCGCAGGCGTTAACGCCGCAACAGGTTTCCGAACTACAAAATCACGTGCTGCTCGACGTGCGCTCTGCCGCCGACTTCGGCGCCGCGCATGTCCCCGGCTCGATTAACATCGGACTTGGCGGCCAGTTTGCAATGTGGGCCGGCTGCCTGATTCCGTTGAGCGCGCCAATCGTTATCATTGCTGATACCGGCGTCCAGATCGACGAGTCGGTGGTTCGACTCGCACGCGTCGGTATCGAAAACGTCAAAGGTTATCTCGAATACGGCGTCGAGAGTTGGCGAGCTGCCGGTATGCCGCTGGAGTCGATCGAGCAGGTGAGCGTTGCGCAGTTGAAGGAACAGATGGCCAGCGACGATCTACAAATCATCGACGTGCGCCGCCCCGCCGAGTACGTTGGTGGTCACGTGCCACGCGCTATCAATGCGCCGCTCGCGAGTCTCGACAAGACTCCTTTGCCACTCGAGAAAGACAAACGCACTGCGGTGATTTGCGCCGGTGGCTATCGATCAAGTGCGGCTGCGAGTTTATTGCAGCAGCAAGGCTTTTCGAACCTCATCAATGTAACCGGCGGTACCGGAGCCTGGGTCAACGCCGGGTATCCTGTAGAATAGTTTAGCCGCAAATTTTCGCGGATGAACTCGGATTATGATTCGCGTTCATCCGCGAAAATCTGCGGCTAAAACCTGTATGAAACTCCTGATTGCCATCGGCATCATCGTTGTTGCCACCATTCATGGTTACGGTGCGGCGTGGCTGGCAATTTGGATGCTGTTCCATCCATACAAGTCAGTCAAACTTTTCGGCATCACAATGTGGCCGCAGGGAATGATTCCGCGGCATCGCGAAAAGTTGGCCCAATCGATTGGCAACGCTGTCGGCAACGAACTCGTTTCACAACAAACCGTGTTCGACGCGTTGTTCGAAACCGATTTCTTTCAACGCAAAGTTGAAGACTTCGTTGGTGTGTATACAAATGATTTGCTCGGGCGCGTGTATCCATCGTTCATTGATGCGCTGCCGTCGCAAGCACGCGCGCCGATTCTCGACACGATTTCCGCGCTTCAGTATCGACTCGCCGAGTACATTGCCGAGATGTTGAAGAGTGAAGAGACTGCCGAGGCGATCGACCACTTCGTTGACAAACAGGTGGATGAATTGCTCGAACGGCGCGTCGGCGACATGGTTAAGGAAGATTCAGTCGATCGCGTGCTCGATTTCGTCGAGCAACGCGTGGAACGATTTACCGCGACTGATGACTTCGAAACTAAAGTTTACGAGTTTGTATCAGGACGTTTGGACGATTTGGCGCGCAGCAGTGCAACGCTCGCGGAAACGTTCACACCGGAAACGATCGCCTTCATCAAGGATCGTATCGATCAACAAGTTCCGCCGATCGTTCACCACCTCGCCGACATCGCGACCAGCCAAAGCACAAGCAAACGTATCGGCGGTTTGATCAAACTCGAAGTCGATCAGTATTACGAACAACTGTCACTGTTCAAAAAGATCTTCATCTCGCGCGAACGCATTCATCGCGAAGTTGACGAGCTCGTGAACAAAACGCTGCCGAAACGCGTCGAAGAGTATTTGCGTGGTCCAGCTTTCGAACAGGAGGCTGAGGAGTTTTTGAATGCGACGATCGATAAGGTGATGTCACGTCCGCTCGATGAATTGATCGGACAGTTTGACGCGATCCGCTTCGAAGACTTGAAGACGCAGATCAGTAACCGGCTGATCGAATTACTTCGCAGTGAAGCATTGTCAACTTCGTTGTCGATACAGGTGACGGATGCGTTCGATCGCCTGCGCCCGCAAACCCTCGGCGAAGTGCTGCAAAAGCTCGATTCCAACTCAGCCACAACCGCAAAAGATTTTCTGACGAAGAGTTTGTTGAGCCTGCTTTCGCGCGAAGATACCGCGCGCACTATCAACGCGATCTTGAGCACGCAGATCGAGCGTCTGTTGATACAGCCGATTGGACGACTCGGCGATCACGTTTCTCGTGGCGCGATGGAACGCGCGAGTTCGGCGCTTGTCGAGCGCATTACGCTCGCAGCCCGTGAGCGCTTGCCGGTCGCAATTGCGGAGTTTGACGTCGGCGGGCTGGTGCGTAAGAAAGTGTCGGACTATCCTTTGACAAAGCTCGAAGAACTGGTCCTCTCGGTAGCGAAAGACCAGCTCAAAACGATCGAGCTCTTCGGCGCCGTAATCGGATTCTTTATCGGCGTCGCCCAGGCAATCTATTTCTGGTTTACCTATCACAGGTGAACACAGTTGAAACGAATTCACACGAAAAACCGTACTGGGCTTTAATTCCGCTTTAATCCGCTGGCCAGGAGAGCTTAATCATGTACTGCGCAAACTGCGGCACGCCGCTCACGCAAGGCCTTAGCTACTGCAACCGTTGTGGCGCGAATTTAAAGGAGCGCCCGGAGGTCAGCACCGGCGCGATCAGTGCTTTTCTCACTGCAATCACGCTCATGGGCACGATTGGTTTGGGAGTGATGTTCGGCGGCGCGCTGGTGTTACGCAGAGGCGCACTTCTCAGTCAGGAACTGATCGGCGTTTTCATGTTGTTCACGTTCCTGATCACCGGCATGGTTGAGATCATGCTCGTCAGAAATCTCTCCAGGCTCACGAGCGCAAACGAAAAGGAAAGGAAGAACTACTTTCCGCCAGCGCAGGCCGTACCGCAGGATTTACGTCTGACGCAGGGTATGCCGCTCGGTGAACCGGTCTCGAGCGTCACTGAAAACACGACGCGCACGCTCGAATACATCCGGCGCGAACAATAGCTTCAGGAGGAACGTCGATGAAAAAGCTTGCGCTGCTATTTTTGTTGTTCCCGCTTTTGGTTGCGGGCTGTCATCACGGCATGCGCGCGGAGGTCAAAGGCTCCGGTAATCGCGTCGTGCAAAAGCGAAGCGTAACACCGTTCACCTCGATCTCGACTGAAGGCGCTTTCAGTATCGAGGTCACTTGTCAAAAAGATCCGGGTCTCGAAGTTGAGGCCGACGATAACGTGCTTAGCCTGATCACGACAGAAGTGTCGAATAATGTGTTGCGGTTGCGCAGCGCGAAGAACTATTCATCGAGTGAGCCGGTGAAGTTTAGGATCTCGGTTCCGAATCTCGAAGGCTTGTCAGTCGAGGGCGCCGGCAAGATCGATATCAAGGATCTGAACAACGATAAGTTTGAGATCGATGCGGAAGGCGCGCCTGCGATCAGCGTGTCGGGCAAGACGAAGGTAATCGATATCGACACCAGCGGCGCCGGGAAAATCGACACTCACAACCTGCACGCTGCGCGCGCGGTTGTGGACAGCAAAGGCGTTGCGCAAATCGACCTCGACGTTGCCGATCAGCTGGATGTGAAGATCTCCGGTGCTTCGGCGGTCTATTACAGGGGCGATCCAAAAGTAAACAAAACCATCAACGGACCCGGCAGAGTCGAACGCCGCGGCGGCGAAGGTGCGTAATATTTTAGCCGCCGATTTACACGGATGAACGCGGATTATGAATCGATCCGCGTTAATTTGTGAAAATCCGCGGCTGAAAGTTGCCACTCTTTTCGATTGACATTACACTCGCGAGTGAATAACTATTTGCCATTATCGAAAGGAGCCTGGTTCCCCAATGACCTACGTCGTTGTTGAATTATGCGTCGATTGCAAGTACACCGACTGCGCAGCCGTTTGTCCTGTTGAAGCTTTTCATGAGTTGACCGATCGTCTTTACATCAATGCCGACACATGCATCGATTGCGACGCGTGTGTTCCTGAATGTCCCGTAGAAGCTATTTTTGCCGACACCAACGTGCCTGAAAATTACGCGCACTGGACCCAGATAAATATCGACGAGGCTCCGAAGTATCCCGTCATCAGCCAGAAGATTCCTGCCCTGCACGGACCAACTTGTACTGGCCCGGAAGAATGAACGGACTCCCGCAAAGTCTTTGCGGCTCTGCGGGAGATCAATAACCGATGAGATCAGCATTAATCCTCATTCTCATCTTTGGCACATTTGCCTTCGCCCAGTCAGGCAGACGTGCCAGACCGGCGCCCGCGCCCACACCAACGCCAACGCCGGAAGAGAAACCATCTCCGTCGGCGCCGCCGAGTGAACCGGTCACTGCCGAAAGAGATCAAGACTATCGCTGCACAAGCGACGGCTCGCTCGCACACCTGCTCGATCCGCCTGAAGTCGCGGGCTTCAGTCCAAAGGAAGTCGACGTCAAAGCCGAAATACTGTCGCGGCCTGAACCGGGCTACACGCGTGAAGCGCGACGCGCCGGCGTCCAGGGCAATGTGGTGCTAAAAGTTTTGCTGTTGCCTAACGGAAAGATCGATCGCGTCAGAGTAGTAAGACGAGTTCCCTTCGGTCTTACTGAGAACGCGATTCGCGCCGCGTGTGAGATCAAATTCAAGCCGGCAATCAAGGCGGGCAAGGAAGTCTCCCAATGGGTACAACTCGAGTACGCGTTCCGGCTCGCAAACTCATCCATCTTTGGTCCCTGAGTTAATTCCTATGAGACGTTTTGCCTTTTCCCTCGCTGTTAGTCTGTGCCTCCTTGTCGTTATCTCCCAGCACACCACGGTGGCCGCGAAAGACACGTGGGTCAGTGTGCGGACTAAAAACTTTTTGATGTTGGGAAACGCGAGCGAAAAGGAAATCCGGCGCGTCGCTCTCAAGCTCGAACAGTTTCGCGAAGCCTTTACCAACCTGTTTCCGAATATCAAGTTCAACACGCCCGTGCCCACGACTGTGATCGTGTTCAAGAGCGACAGCTCTTACGCGCCATTCAAGCCTGGTCCAAACATCGCGGGATACTTTCAGTCAGGTCAGGACGTTAACTACATCACGCTGACGACGGAGGTTAGAGGCCAGCAGGATCCGTTCACGGTTATCTTTCACGAGTACACGCACCTGCTTATAAACAACACCTTCGCCAGCGCGCCGGTATGGTTCAATGAAGGACTCGCAGAGTATTACAGCACGTTCAGCATCACTGACGATCAAAAGTTTGTGCTTGGCATTGCCATCGCCAGTCATGTCTTCCGACTGCGCGAGAGCCAGATGCTGCCGTTTAAGACATTGTTTGCAGTAGATCAGAAGTCTCCGTACTACAACGAGCGAAATAAGCAAACAATCTTCTACGCTCAATCGTGGGCATTGATGCACTATCTCATCGTCGGCGAGAAAGAGGGGAAAGTTGCGCAGCTAGGAAAGTTTTTGATGTTGATACGGTCGAAGATGCCAGCGGACCAGGCGTTCCAAACGGCTTTCGGAGTTCCCTTCGAAACTATTGAGAAGGATCTGCGCAATTACGTCAACAGGGACAGGTACTACTCAATTAGCGGACATTTTAAGACGAAGCTGGAAGTTGACACTACCGCCCAGGCGATCCCACTGACAGACGCCGAAGTACAGGCCTATCTCGGCGATCTCCTACTTCACAGCCATCGCAAGGAAGCTTACACGTACCTGCAAAAAGCAGTGCAACTCGATCCGAATCTCGCGATGGCCCAGGCATCGCTCGGCATGGCTTACTTTCGCGAAGGCAAAGTCGATGAGGCTCACGCCAGTCTTGAACGCGCCGTCGCAGCAAACTCGCAAAACTACCTCGCGCACTACTATTACGCTTACACGTTGAGCCGTTCCGGCCCCGGCAGTGGTCCAACTATCGCAGGTTATCCGGCCGACGTCGTCGCAAAGATTAGCGAGCATTTGGAGAAAGCGATCGCACTTCGTCCTGACTATCCCGAGTCGTACAGTCTGCTGGCGTTTATCAGTCTTGTAACGAAGAAAGGCGTCGATGAATCGATTGCGTCGTTGAAAAAGATTTCGACTTCGTTGCCTGGCCGGCAGGATCTCACGTTCATGCTGGCCCAACTCTACCTCCAAAAAGGCGAGAATAAGCTCGCGCGCGAGTTGCTCGAACAAGTGGTCAAATCCGGCGGCGAGGAACAGGTGCGACGGGATGCAATGGGTTTACTGTCTCAACTCTCGAGTTTCGAAAAGGCAAAAGAAGAGACTGTCGACGGTGAGAAACAATCGGGGCCTGCTGTAGCCGGCGCTGACCCGGTTGTCACAGAAACTGACAAAACTGCGCCGCCGCCCGATCCGTCGTCATACTTGCGCGAAGCGCTGCGGAAACCGGCGCCGGGTGAAACGCAGTTACAAGGCACGCTGGTGCGGATTGAATGCGATGCGGATGGGTTGGTGTTTGTGATCCAAACCGGGGCGACGTTGATGCGGCTGCGCAGTGCCAGTTTCATCGATATCGAAATCACAACCTACGACTCGTCAGTTAAAGGCGAACTCACCTGCGGTCAGCGGAAGACGGCGAATACCGTTGTAGCCACTTACGTCGCAAATGCCGATAAGAAACTGAAGATTGACGGCCTGTTGCAGGCGATCGAATTTGTGCCCGCGGAATTCAAACTCAAGCCCACCCCTTAACTGTAAAACTTCTTGACTTGCCATGGTCCATCCAATTACTTTGGGTGTGTACTTGTCCTGCTCCTCATTGCCCTAACCTCAACAAAACTGAAACGTTCAGGTCGAACTATGGGAAGCGCCCGAGCTATCCGTGTCTCTTTCATCTTCGTGTTCTTGTTCTGCTGCATCGCGCTGCTGGCGCCGTCGAACGCACGGCTGGCTGGCACACCGGTATTACTAACAAAAACAAACTCAACGCGCGGGGTCGCAGTCGAATCAACCTCGTTGCTCGCCGAGCCGTTCCCCGTTTCGGCTCCCGCTCCGTTTGGTGCGGACACGCGCACGCGCGTTACGCTTTTCGCCACAAATCTCTCATTGCTGGCAGGCGAAACGGTTACCGCGACTGCCGAAGACGTTAACCACATTCAATATCCGCTCACCGTTGAGTACGTGGGATCAGTTGCGAACCTTTCCGGCGTGACCGCTGTCACGGTGCGTTTGCACGACACGCTCGGCGATGTCGGCGACGTGCTCGTGGGAATCACGGTACACGGAACGACGAGCAATCGCGTGCGCATCGGCATCGGTCACATCGGTGGTGGTCCGCCTGACGATGTGCCGATCGTGCAACCGACTCCCGAACTCGGCGCAGGCGCTAGTCTGCATGGCAAACAAGTCTTTCCGTTCGACAACGCGTGGAACCAGGACATTTCCAACAGTCCCGTCGATCCAAATTCCGTGAACCTGATCGCGGGGATGGGTTTGGCGACGAGTCTCCATCCTGACTTCGGCACGGTTTGGGATGGCGCGCCGAACGGCATTCCCTATATCGTTGTTTCCGGCAGTCAAACACCGGTTGCGATTAACTTCACCGCGTTTGGATCGCAAAGCGATCCTGGTCCATATCCGGTGCCGTCGAACGCGCCGGTTGAAGGTGGTCCAAGCGGGACCGGGGATCGTCACGTGCTGGTGATCGATCGCGACAACTGGAAACTCTACGAGATGTATCGTGCGTTTCCGATCAACAACGGAGCGAGTTGGAACTGCGATTCAGGCGCAGTTTTCGATCTCAACTCAAATGCGTTGCGGCCTGCGGGTTGGACTTCGGCGGACGCGGCCGGGTTACCGATCTTTCCGGGTCTGGTGCGTTACGACGAAGTGTTTGAGCAACAGGAGATTAGGCACGCCATTCGTTTCACGGCACAGACCACGCGTCGTGCTTACGTTGCGCCCGCGCGTCACTGGGCGAGTACAAATACGAGCGTCGACCGGCCGCCGATGGGCATGCGCGTGCGTTTGAAAGCTTCAGTTGATATCTCAGGCTATTCGCCGGCGATGCAAGTGATCTTAAGAGCACTGAAGAAGTACGGCATGATCCTCGCGGACAACGGATCGAACTGGTTCATCAGTGGCGCTCCCGATCTGCGTTGGGACGACGACGATCTCAACACCCTGAAATCGATCAAGGGATCGGATTTCGAAGTGGTGAAGATGGACAACATCGTTACACCATAAAATCAGGGGCAGGGCCAGACAAACAGGAGCAGGTCAATCCAACCTGCTCCTGTTTTCTGCTCCTGCCCCTTCTTTGGTTATCGCTGCTGAGCTTCGGTGGCGGTGTTCTTCTTCGATCCGTTCAACTGCTTCATCAACTCATCAACCGCGGCTTCGAGTTGACGATCGCGTCCGGCCAGCGTGTCTTCGGGTTTGTTATCGACGAGCATGTCGGGCTGCACACCGTAGTTTTCCATGTTCGTATGCTTCGCATCCGCGAGGAACACACCAACGCCCGGCGTGCGCACGGTCGAACCATCGATCAAACTGTAACTACCAGTACCGATCACCGCGCCCATCGTCGGTGTGCCGATCACCTTGCCTAAACCCAGCGCACGGAAACCAGCCGGAAACATTTCAGCATTCGAAGCCGAGCGCCAGTTTTGCAAAACGACCTTTGGTCCGAAGAAGCCTGCAAACGGTCGACCCGTCGCTTCAGTTCCCCGCGGTTGCCAGATTTGATACTGGCGTTGGACCAGTATCGCCAGCAACTCCTGTTCGATGTTGCCGCCGCCATTCCAACGCTGATCGATGATCATCGCTTCCTTGTTGCGGTACTCGCGCAACTCTTTTTCAAACCGTCGCAGCGATGGCGGATTCATCGCCTGGATGTGCAGGTAGCCGATGCGCCCACCCGACAACTCATCGACTTTCTTACGGCGCTCCTTCACCCAACGCTCATAACGCAACTGGCTGTAAGCGCCGGTCGAGATCGCTTCGATGCGCGTGTTCCACGCGCCATCTTCCGCCGCTTTCGAGTTGAACGTTACGGTCACTTTGCGATTGAGACGCTCGTTGAGCAGTTGCCAATAGTTGTCTCCGGCTTTGACCGGCTTGCCGTCGATCGCAAGCAGGTAATCTCCGACTTTCACGCGCACCCAATCTTTATCGGCTGGTCCATCTTCGTAGATGTACGCGACGCGATAACGACCCGCAGCGGTGTCAGGCTCGAGTTCGATTCCGAGGTGCGATGTGACAACAGCACTGCCGTCCCGTCCACGTGGTGGCGGCGCGGCGCCGGTGTGTGAAGCGTTCAACTCACCAATCATTTCGTTGATGATGTTGAGCAACTCCTGACGATCGCCGACGTAATCGACGAGCGGGCGATACTTCGCGCGTGCGGCGTCCCAGTCCATGCCGTGCATGTTTGGATCGTAGAAACGATACTTCATCGTGCGCCAGCCATCGTCGAACATCTCGGCCCACTCGGCCGGACGATCGATGCGAACGCGAACGTTGAAGTTGATCCGGCGACGACCAACAGCTTCACGACCCGGCGTTGCTGCTCCTGCACCTGCCGCTGCTGCTGCTGCTCCCGCGCCTGCTCCTGGCGTCGCAAGCGGCGCTGTATAAACACCGTCGCGTTCGCGGAAGAAGACTGTGCGTCCATCGCGCGAGATGTGCAGATCGGAAATTCCGCCACCAAAACCACCGCCACCGCCTGGACCACTTTCACCAGCTTCATTCGGCGGCTGTCCGGCAGTGACTCTCGTCAGACGACGGCCATCTTCCTGGATCGAATACAGCACGGGCAGGGTTGCCGGACCCGCGGGCTCGGTAGTGATGAAGACGATCGTGCGACTGTCGGGCGTGATCGTGTAGTTAAGAATCGCAAACGGCATCCGCGTGATTTGTCGCGTGCGACGTTTGAGACCATCCCAATCAACCTTGATCTCGCGTGGTGGACGATTGACCGCGGGACCGCGACGTGGCGGTGCAGCATCTTCTCCACCTTCAGCCGCGGGAGGTCGTTGCGGCGCTTCTGCTTCACGTTCTTCAGCGTCGTCA
>DATEWS010000163.1:0-3674 GCA_035257785.1 Pyrinomonadaceae bacterium | reverse complement strand
GAACGCTATCGCCAAAAGATCCGAAGTATGTTGGAAAGTATCACGGCGATCCTCGGAGCCGTGACGGCGCTTATCACCAGGGCACAATTTGGCCGTGGTTGATGGGTCCTTACATCACTGCTTACAACAAGACGTTTGGCACGGAGGCTGGTCGTGAGTTTGCGAGCCAGTGGTTCGTACAGTTTCAGGAACATCTTCGCGAAGCATGTTTAGGACAAGTTTCTGAAATCTTCGATGGTGATGCGCCCCACCACCCGCGAGGATGCGTCGCGCAGGCATGGAGCGTATCTGAGTTGTTGCGAGCCGCGGTGCTTGATGGTAAACAGGATACGAATGTGTGGCCGATTTACACTCCGGGATCCGAATCGAATAAAGCTCGCGCATATCGATTATCTTCGCGATGAAGAGCTGATCATTCCGCGCTACAACATAGCTCCGAGTCAGAATGTGCTGACGATCCAGCAACAAGGAGAGCATCGCGAAGCCGCGTTCCTGCAATGGGGATTGATTCCTTACTGGAGCAAAGAGCGCAAAGGAATCATCAACGCGCGCGTGGAAACAATTGAAGAAAAGGCGAGCTTCAGCGACTCATTTGAAAAGCGACGCTGCGTGATCTTGGCTGACGGTTTTTACGAGTGGGAGCGAAATGGCAAGATCTCGCAGCCATATTACTTTCAGATGAAGGACGGGGCGCCGTTTGCGTTTGCGGGTATCTGGGACAACTGGAAAAGCGAAGGCAGTACGATCAGTTCATGCGCGATCATCACCACGACAGCTAACAAGCTGTTAGCGGAGATTCATCATCGCATGCCCGTGATCCTTGAAGCGGACTCGTACGATCTATGGCTAACTGGCCGCACTCCGGACGCGAAGAACCTGCTCACGCCCTTCCCGGCCTCTGAGATGACTAGTCATCGCGTGAGCCGGGACGTCAACGACACAAAGATCGACGACGAACACCTGGTCCAACCATCCGACGCCGACATAGGCGTCAATCTCCCGCTGTTTTGATCCGTTCACAGATTACACAGATTTTGTTTTAAATAATCTGTGTAATCTGTGGATAGCTCCTTAGCGGTTGCGGCGGACGACGTACAAGACCATCTCGAGAATGAATCGCTTCGCTTCTGAATCGGGTACTCCGCGCAATGCAGTTAGCGCTTCGAGAAATGCTGCGCCCGCGAGTTGCTGAGATTTGTCACGCGCGAAGTTGATGCTATCGGCGCGCACCATCAAGTCTAAGAGCCACTTAACCTCCGCACCTGTTCGCTCTTTGCGTGGCTTGGACAGAAAGCGCTTGATCGCATCGCGTTGTCGAGGCGAACTGTGATGCAGCAGATGAAGTAACATCAACGTTCGCTTGCCTTCCCACAGATCACCCGCGATCTCCTTGCCGTAGAGATGATAGCTTCCCGTCAGGTTAAGAATGTCGTCCTGGATTTGAAACGCAGCACCGAGATACCAACCAAACCTCACGTAATCCAGCGGCTCCGGATCGGCTCCCTTCGCGATGATTGCGCCGACTCGTAGTGGATAAATAAACGAGTACCACGACGTCTTCTTCAAACACATGCGCAGGTAATCTTTGGTAGCAAGCTCAACAACGTTGTCCCTGATCCAGCCCAACTCGATCGCCTGCCCTTCGAGCGACTGCCGAAGCATCTCTTCAGTTTCGGCCATGATGCGCCACGTCGTCAGCGCTCCCAACCGCGAGCGATTTGCTATCAGGCGTTGCATCGCCATCAGGTTCGCAGCGTTCCCGACGTTCACGCCGATCCCGACGCCGTACGTTTGATGCAGAGTTGGACCACCGCGCCTGCGTTCACTTCCATCCTGGATGTCGTCGTGAATGAGGAATGCGGTATGAAACAACTCAATCGCCGCGGCGGAGTTCAACGTCTGCTGTTCGCTGCCGCCAAGTGCCTTGCAAATCGCGAGACAGAGCGCCGCGCGCAAACCTTTGCCTGCTCGACGTGGATACACTGACACGAGGTCGTAGAGATAAGAAGGTCCACCGGCAGGAACGAGCCCGAGCAATGCTTTGTAAGTGAGCTTTTGGTAGCGCGTTAATGTCTGCTCGAAGAACCGGCTGACGAGAGCGGTTGTCCTACTTTGGCTTCGCATCCTTCTTTTGCAGGTTTGATTGGGCCAGTTGATCCGCGAGCTCTGCGCCCGTGTTGAGCAATTCGACAGTCAGGTCGAGGAGATCGTGACTGTTGTTTACTAGTCGCTGCAAGAGCTCCACGTTCTCGCGCGAACTGGCTTCGGAGATCTTGCTGCTGAACTGGTTCACAACTTCATGCGCCTGCGTCTGTAACTGTTGCACTGCCTCTTTGAAATCGGCGGGATCGACACGACGCTCGCTCCGAAAACGTTTCTGCATCTGCTTCGCGGCGAGGATGCCTGCAGCGAGTTCGTCGTCAAGGAGTGAAGCAGCTTCTTTGACTATCTGCGAACTGCTATCGCTCACAGACTTCACACGCCCGTTTGAACGTGCACTCTTAGGCCTGTCAGTTTTTGAAGCGGCTCGATTACCCTTTTTTGCAGGCATGCACACACCTCCTAAAATGCAGGATCGTTCGTGAGAATTCGGTCGCTAAAGGATCGCAGAAACCTTAGGCCTGCAATACGAAAAAGTCAACGCCTTGTTAGCCGCAATGAGCCGGAATACAAGGCGCAAGGCCTGAAAGGCCGAAATAGTTATTCCGCCCTTTCAGCGCCGATTCGCTCCTTTTAATATTTTGCCCGTGCTCCGCTTCGCTTCGCACTTGCCCCTGGCTTTTATATTCCGCGCCGTTGGCGCTGCTACTCGTACCGAAGGGCGACTAACGGATCTACTTTTGTCGCGCGGCGTGCGGGGATGGCGGCGGCGAGCAGACCGACGAGGGCCAACAACGTCGCAACCGCGGTGAACGTCACCCAGTCAGTTGCGCTTACGTCGAAGAGGAGCGCTTGCATCACACGCGTGATGCCAAATGCACCAAGCAGACCGAGCGCGATGCCGATCACGGTCAGGAGCATGCCCTTGCCGACGATCAACTTCAACACGTCTCTGCCTTGTGCGCCGAGCGCCATTCGGATCCCAATCTCGCGTGTGTGGTGAGAAACCGTGTAGGAGATCACGCTGTAAATACCGGTCACAGTCAGCAGCAAGCCCGTGGCGCCGAACAAGGCAAACAACAGCGCGTAGAATCGCGGTTGAGAAATCGTGTCGGAAATCGCGGCCGTTAGCGGTCTAACTCTCGTGACCGGAATCGTCTTATCAGTCGAGCGAATCGTGTCTTCGAAACTGTGTGTGAGCGCTGACGGATCGTTCGTCGTGCGGACAAGGAAATTTCCCCAGGCCCAACTATTCTGTTGATGTGCCAGGTAGAGCTCGGGCGTTGCCGATTTTGTCAAACTGTTGTGATGCACATCACCGACAACACCGACGATCTCATACTGTTTCGGATCGCCCTGGTTCTGATTTACACCCAGTTCATTGATGCGTTGACCAATCGGGTTCTCGTTTGCGAAATAACGCTTTACGAATGTGTCGTTGACGATAGCGACACCGGTGTTGTCGCGCTGGTCTTGTTCGCTAAAGTAGCGACCCTTCAGCAAACGAATTTTGATCGTCTGAAAATATTCCGGCGTAACGTTGCGCACATTCGCCGTCGGTTCTCGTCCGGGTT
>DATEWS010000162.1:0-2336 GCA_035257785.1 Pyrinomonadaceae bacterium | reverse complement strand
GGCGAGGCGCGCACACGAAACTTCAGGAGAAGATAGCCGCGAATCACGCGGATAAACGCGGATCTGATCCGCGTCTATCCGCGTTAATGCGGTTACTGTTTAGGTTGAACTACTGACAGAATATTTCCAGCCGGATCTTTGAACCACGCGATCGTCGGGCCATGGGGCGGTCGCGCGATGCCACGTTCGTCAGTCTTGATGTCGGGCATGTTGTAACGCTCCAGATTGATTCCGAGTGACTTGAGTTCGTCTACCGCTGCTTCAATGTTTTCGACGGGGAAATTCAGCACGGTGAAAGAGGCCGGGGTGTGATTCGGTTTCGGATAGATGAAGACAGCGTTGTCGCCTGCGTTAAGCTCCAGTCCTTCCTTCGTCTCGGCGATATCGAGTCCGAGCTTATCTCCATAAAACTCCTTCGCCTTCTTCAAATCATCGACAGAGAAACTTGAAAACGACCTCGCCTCCTGGAAGATGTTGGAAGCTCTCTTTCTAGCTGGCGTTGCGGCCGATTTTGTTGTCATTACAGATCCCCTTTCATTTGATGTGAGATCCATTAAACACTCGACCACTTACAGTCGCATCACAGTTCTTCGATTTCGCTATTACGATTTAATGGCAACCACGTTTGGGTCAAACAATAACGGAAAAAACTGTCCGTTTATTTTTCGCCCCTGGGCGATTGTTGGCACACCGTCGAGCAACGGTGTGTCGGAAGCAGACACAACGCCATCGCGGAAAGCGTTGATCACAACTGCGCGTCGCGGGCGCGCAGTGTGATTAGCATACGAACCATGAACCATCAAGGGATGATGAAACGAACACTCGCCGGCCTTCAACTCTATCGCGACCGGCTTGAACTCACTTCGCTGTTCCGGCGTGAGCCACTCGAGAATCGTATCCATCTCATTCGCAAAACTCTTGCGTGGCAGCAACGGCCAGCGATGGCTTCCCGGCACGTAGTGCACACATCCGTTCTCACGCGTTGAATCGTCGAGACCGATCCAACAGGAGACGTGGGCCACGGGAACCGTCCTGGTCCAATATGAGTAGTCCTGATGCCAGATGACTACGCCACCGTGATGCGCAGGCTTGTAGAAGATCTGATCGTGCCAGAAGCGTACTGGGCCATCGAGCAACTGCGCGGCCGCAACGACAAATGCGGGATGCCATAGAAGATCGTGTAAGCCGGGCATGATGCGCCACGCGCCGAGCGCGTGGAACAGTATTCGATCCGGATCGGCTGATTCGTTTGCGTTGAACTCGTAGAACAGGTCGTGACCGGGATGGGCCGGATCGACAAGCGCTGCGAGCTCTCGTCGGAGCGCCTCGATCTGTTCGTCGTTCAGCATGCGAATACCGGCGACGTATCCGTGTTCTCTGTAAAACTCGACCTGCTCGTCACTCACTCGATACAACTCCCACTCTTCTCTCGTGATCGGTTGCGGAAACAGATCACTGACCGGCGCGTGCTTGAGGGACAGGTCTTCGATCATCAACCTTTAGCCGCGCGAACGTGCAAAGTCATCACCACGTTATCGCGGATAGCGTTGTTAGGCGCGCCGGGATAGTTGAGGTTGAAGTCTTTGCGATTGATGGAGAAGGTGCTCTCGACGGTGGCAACATCCGGCGTGACGCTGATCGTTGCCGGAAACGTTACGGACTTCGTTACGCCGTGCATCTTCAGGTTGCCGGTGACAGTATGAGTGGCGCCGCCTTCGCCTCCGGCTTTGATCGCCGTCGAAACGAACGTCGCTTCGGGGAATTGTGCGACGTCGAAGAAATCGGCGGTCTTCAGATGTTTGGTTAGGTCGGGCGTATCAGTAGTGATGGAGTCTGACTTGATAGTGATATTAACTCGACTCTGCTCAGGCGTGCCGTTGAAATCGACCTCACCGGAGAAGTCGCCAAATGATCCATTGTGACTCCCGGTAACTTTCGAGGCCACAAACTCGATCTTCGAATTCTGCGGCGTGATCACATACTTCTGTCCACGCGACGCTGTCTGCGGCGACGTAACCGGCGCAGCCTCACCCGTAACTGCTCTACTCTTGTTGGTTGAAGGATCCGAGCAAGCACTCAAAATCAGCAGCCCTGCGAGAATGGTGGTAACGAAAGGTAAACGCACTTCGATTTCCTCCTAATCAAAAATAACTTATCTAGTATTGCGACAACCCTGCGCCAGCAGGCGCGACACTCTCGCACTCGACGGAACTACAGAAACATCCGCACGATAAATCTGCCAACCTCTGTCGCGCACGTTTGATCTGCGCAACGTATAACAACCTGCGAAGACTCGGTCGTTACCACCGCGAGTGGTGGCGACGACTATCGTCGAG
>DATEWS010000161.1:0-3287 GCA_035257785.1 Pyrinomonadaceae bacterium | reverse complement strand
CGGCACGACTACTCGAGACACGCGCGACGATCGACGTTGTCGATCTACTCGGACAGGTGCAGGCTCCGACGCTCGTGCTGCACTCGCGTGACGACGACGTTATTCCGATTGCCGAAGGACACATTCTCGCCGCCGGGATCCCGACTGCGCAGTTTGTCGAGCTCGATTCGAAGAACCACATCCTGCTCGACAACGAACCGGCGTGGGAACGATTCTGCGCCGAAGTGCTCGACTTCATGGATCAGAAAGCTGTGGTCGCAGGTGAGGATCCGGCGTTCGCTTCACTATCACCGCGCGAGCGCGAAGTGTTGGCGCTGATTACTGAAGGACTAGGTAACGCCGAGATAGCCGAGCGTCTTTCAATCAGCGAAAAGACCGTGCGCAATCACGTCTCAAATCTGTTTGACAAACTAGGCGTCTGGACTCGCGCGCAGGCAATGGTGTTCGCGCACGACCACAACTTCCGCGCAACATGAGAAACGATAAATGAAACACGTCACGTTTATCCTTGCCGCTTCTTTGCTGTCAGTGGTCGTATTGCAAACCCAACAATCTGCTGAACGTCCTTTCGCCGTTGTTGAGCGGGCAGTAAAAGAGGAGAGGGCGGGGTGGGCTGGAAATAAGGAACGGCTTTCAACTGTGTTCGACGCCGAACGACGACGGCTCTGCGACCGAAGGTTTCGGGGTGGTACATCTCTTCGGCTTTTGCTGGCGGGACGATGAAGAGTCCGGGGGTGGTGGCGCGAACAACATAACTGTAAGTGTAAACGCCGCCCCATAACGGGGGTTGAAAGCTTCGGAACGTTCGCAGAATCGAGACCAGCGAAAGACTGAGGAAATCAGCCTTCGGAGAGGAATCATGCGTTGTCCTTGAGACGGGAAATTTTAGAACGCCTACCATTGCCAACCGCGCTTCATTATGGAGCGACGAAGAGACTCGTTTGCAGGGCGGTTTTTGTTGAGAAAGATCACGATGTTAACGAGAGGCAGTGTGTTGTCCTTTGAGACGCTTACGTCTTTTTCCTTATCGAGATTAAGGCCCAGCTTGTTGAGCTCAGCGACACTGTCGTCAAGCTGTTTTTGAGAGAATGCCTCTCCTTCGCGAACTGACATGGCCGCGCTTATCTGGTTCGCGTCGACCGTAGTCTTGCCCTCGAATTTTATCGACCCAATAGTGTATTGCGGTCCTTCGTCAATGGTGATCTTTAAGTCGGCTATCCCCAGATCCTGCCCTTTTGACTTCGCGAGGTATTCATAATCTCGATCGATGTTGCAGCGGAGGTAGCCCACGTCGTGATAAGTCTTTTCTAAATCGTTGTACAACCAATTTTGAATCGCTTTACCATCGGCGATTTCACCTTCTCGAAGGGGTAGTTTCGCGCTGAGCTGTTCCGGTGAGAATAGCTTTGCGCCTTCAATTCTGATCTTGCCGAGTCGATACTGCTTGCCTTCATTTACCGTGACTGAAATCATTTCACCACGCTCTGTGGTTCGTCGCTCCCCGCCGAGGCGGACGTCCAGATAACCCTGGCTCAAAATAAAATCCAAGACGCGGCGTTCAGCGTAGTCGAACATATCTAAAGCGAAGAGGTCTTCGACATCTTCCAACTCATCGTAAGCTTTCACGTATTCAGCCATCTTCTCGCGCAGCACGTTCGAGGAAAAAACTTTGTTGCCACTGAAAGAAACCTCATACTTCGGCATCGGATGCTTGCTGCCTTTTTTGTTCGAGCCGAACTCACGCAAGACTTTATCGCAGGCGTTGCTCACTTCACCGCCGTATAACTGAGGTAGTGAACGCCAGAAATCACTCAACTCATTTACGACTCCTTCAGCTTCGGTATATCTGATGGCCCCTAATGCGCATATCGCAGACTCCAGCAGATGACGACGCTTGTTCAGCGGCTCAACTGCCTTGAGTGCATCGCCTTGATTCTCACCGAAACCCTTTCCGCTTTCCCAGCCGACCTGGAGCGTTGGTCCTGTTTTCCTCCAAAACTCCAGTTCCCTCACGAGCCATGCGGTCAACTCTGGTCCAACATCTCTTCCGCCTGCTTTTGCAAGCGCTTTAATCACGTCTTCGTGATGTTCGCTGAGCAATTCGTTGTCGAGCATTCTTCGCAACACTGGTAAAGCAGCTCCACCACATTCAGCCAGTCCCGCAAAGGCTCGCTTCCTCGCAAAGGAAATGGAATCCTGCGCGAAGGGCTCCAGGCCTTCCGCGCGCGTTTTTAGATCGGGAATCGCGAGCGCTGCATTCAGATTGGTCTGGGTGTTAAGGACATGCGAAACCTCAGACTTCAGTTCTGCTTCAGTAGTCTTGACCGGAACAAGCAAACTTGGACCAGGGTTGATGAGTTGAATGAACCAATGAAGCTTTCCGTTCTCAATCCAGACCGTTGAATACCTGACTTCGTTTCCCATCGGATTCGCAGACTGCCAACGAGACGTGCTTTTCTCTACACCAGCAAAGCTCATATCTTCGTCATCGTTTTCCGCAATCTTTTGTGCGTCTCTGAGGAAGAGAATCATGCGGTCGCAAGTAACATATTGTGCGGGGCTTGCTTTCTCTTCCTTCAAACCCCACGCATAGATCGAACGTGCTTCCTTGTTCTTGAACTCCTCCATCTCGGGAATCGTGATCGTCTCGCCAGGCTTTAAGTCGCCCTTCCACGTTTCGAGAATTCTGAAGACACCGTCGATCTGTTTGTCCTCGGTGACGACAACAATATCCGTTGCTCGCCATGAACTTCCTTCGAGGTAAAACGAAGGACGGATTCCGGCTGAGACGGAGATGACAGCAGTCAAAACGAAAACAACTGACGTGAGTGTCTTCATGTCGGGTTCTCTCTGAGTTATCGAGCCACGACGATGCTTCGTTCCGCGGCCCACTGGATGATGTTTCTCCGTTCGATCGCGGCGGCCATTAAATCAGGAAAGACGTCTGGGGAACAGGCAAAACATGGGACGCCAAAGGCGGCCAGCTTGCCGGCGAGTTGCTGATTGAAAACAGGCGCGCCTTTATCATCGAGCGCGAGGAGTGTGATCAGTTGGACGCCGGAAGCGACCAGCGTTGCGGTACGCTTCAACAACTCTTCCTGGTTTCCGCCTTCAAATAGATCAGTTATCAGGACGAGAATCGTGTCGTGCGGTTCGCGCACCAGGCCCTGCGAGTACGTGAGCGCGCGATTGATGTCGGTGCCGCCGCCGAGTTGTGTTCCGAATAATACTTCGACCGGATCTTCGAGCAGCTCCGTTAGATCGACTACCGACGTATCGAACACCAC
>DATEWS010000160.1:0-3678 GCA_035257785.1 Pyrinomonadaceae bacterium | reverse complement strand
ATGAAGCCGAGAACATGCGCGGGTTTGCGACCGGCAAGCTCGGCGAGCCGCTACTCAATCCCTCGTTTCTGAATCTCTCGCGTGACAAAGTGCCCGGCTGGGGCATGAATGGACCAGGCGTGTCGGCCGAATGGACGCAGGGTGGCGAGAGCGAGTGGAACTCAGCCGCCGCCGCTGCTGGCGAAACACACGCCACCCTTTATCAGGATCTCGAGATTCCGCGCGCGGGCCAGTATGCGGTCTGGGTGCGTTATGCGGATTGGGCGAAAAAGACTGAAAACTTCTCGATCACGATCGCGCAGGATGGCGCGGAAGTGTTTCGACATGAGTTCGGAACTAAAGACGTCGTCGATCCTCACGATGAAGTCAGTATGTACTGGGGCTGGGCTTTTGCGTGGGACACCGCGAATGCGACGCTGAAAAAAGGACCGGCACGACTTTCTATCCAGATCGAGAAGGCGGCCGAAGCACGCAGGCACGTCGATTGTTTTCTGCTGACTAATGATGTCACTTTCAAACCGACAGGCAGGCAGAAGCCCGACTTCGCTGCGATGCGTTATCTGCGCAACTGGTCTAAGGCTCGTAAACCTCTTACTTCATTAACACTGACAAGCGAAGGCACTGTTCCCGACGCATGGATGCGACCCAAAATCGCGGGTCGTGATTTCCTGATGCCGTGGAACATCGCGAAGGAGTTCTGGCCACTCTCCGAAAAGCCCGCCGCAGAGCGACCGCTGTATCCGTTCAATGCCGAACCTATTGAAGACTTCGTCGCGACGTACAAAGGCGCGCGTGACGTGCCGTTGTTTCAGTCGAAGCTCGTCGTTCCCGTCGTCTACATCAACGACGTACCGGCGTATCTGAAAGAAGGCAGTTCATTCCTGCGGTTCATACGCGAGACGAAGACGCCGTTTGCGATCCTTATCAACTACGGAAATGCAAAGTTGGACCAGGCAGCGTGGCAACTGCTCAATGGCGAGTTGAAGGATCAGTTTCTGGGTTGGATCTCAGGCGAGAGTGTTGGTTACGTGTGGGACTCCGCGCCCGCGGAGCTAAAGATCTCGCCGTCGATGTCGCGACGCGAGTTGCTCGAAGCGCACCGGCAGTTTTACACGAACGCGCTCGCTCGCAAGTGGCGCGAGATGTTTCAAACCGACACCGGACCGATGTGGGATCGCTTGATTCCCGCGCAATCGACTTCGAGCACTTCGTTCGCGCACGCGTTGAGCCAGTGGGGCGTGAATCTGTTGGGCGTGGAAACTGCGGCGGTGATGCCAATGATCGGAATGCGCATCGCGTTCACGCGTGGCGCGGCGCGCCAATTCGGCGGCGCGTTCCTTTACTATCACGCACCTAACTTCGGCGACACGGCCACCACGTTCACGAAGCAGCAAAACTTCGCCGGTCCTGATTACTTCTATCACTCCCGTTATGGTCCAACTATGGGACCATCGCTCTCGTGGTACCGCAAGAATTATTACCTCTACTACATGGCGGGCGCGTCTGCGATCTATCTCGAGCAGGGACAGGATCAGTTTTTCAAACCGGGACCGGGCGATCATCCTTTTCAACTCAATCCGCTCGGCCGGATCACCAACGAGTTCATGCAGTTTGCAGACAAACATCCCGACCGCGGCACGCCTTACACGCCCGTTGCTTTTCTACTCGATCCGGCGCACGGTTTCGAGATGACCGACTATCCTCAGTGGCCTTTCGAAGTGTCGCAGATCGATCGCAGCGATCGCGCGTTAAGGGAACTGTTCGGGGTCGCTTACTACCCGGGTTTGGTAGTCGAAGGCGAGCCGGCGATTGCAGATCGACAGCCGTTCGTAAACGGCGTGTTTGGCGACGTCTTCGACGTGTTGACAGCCGCGGACGCGCAGGGCACGCGCTCGAAAATTCGGAGTTTGTTGCCCTCCTATCCTGCGGTGATTGTAGGTGGCCGGATCGATTGGTCCAACGAGTGGATTCAGCGACTCACCGATTACGTGCGCAACGGCGGCACAGTGGTATTGAACGCGGCGCAGATCAAAAAATTACCAGTGGAACTTTTGGGAGTGCGCTTACTCAATGACACTGGCGAAGCTCACAATGCGCGGTGCCTTTCACCGGGTGAAGAAGAGCAGGATCTCAAGGGCCAGGTATTCCGTTATGAGAAGATAGAACTCAAAGGCGCCACGCCTCTGATAACAACGCTCGGCGGTGAGCCGTTGGTGACTGTGAACAGAGTCGGGAAGGGAACAGTTGTTTTCGCTGCCGTGCCGGATCTGCTTGGCGAAGACGAACGCATGACGCCATTTGCGGCCCACATGCTCGCTCATGTTATCAACGACGCAATGCCTTTGAAGGTGACTGGTGACGTTGAGTATCTGGTCAATCGCACCGCGAATAGCTGGATCGTGACGATGCTGAACAACAACGGCGTCTTTAAGCCGCAGCAGGGAATGGCGCAGGTCGATCGCAGTGCTTACGTGACGGTGACGATTGGTAATCAGATCAAGAGCGCCACCGAGTTGATCAGTGACGCTCCATTAAAGCCCGCTAACGGAATTGTTCCAATTCAAATTCCACCGGGTGGCGTGGCCATCGTTGAATTGCGTTAGACCGTGACAGTCGTGCCGTCGAATTTGGTTAAGCTGAAGCCGTTGAAAACTTCGTTGTAGCAGGCACGTTGATCTCTCAAGATTCCAATCGCGATCTGCTCGCCGAGTTTAAACGACTCCGTCGCATCTGAACGCCAGTGAACGCCGGCCGTGTTTCTTCCAAGCGCCACATTCGCTGCGATCTTATTCAACTCGCCGCCGACAGTTAGGTCGCCTGCGTCCGATCCGAGATAGGGAACCAGACTCAAGCCATCGTCTGTTGGTTGCAACGGATCGAGAGCTATGTCCACCAATCGCGTGCTTTCCTTGAACCACGCCTTGAGAATCGTCACACACGCACCGGCGACCGTTGCATGACCAGCACCGTATGCCGGATGCGTCGGCGACCCTTCCGGAAATGCCATCGGCAAGAGCGCATTGCCCGCCGGCATAAAACCTTTGAGACGGTTCGAATCTGAAAACGAGTTCAGGATCTCCGGGTGTACCGGATAACCCGCGCCATGGAAGAGTGTCCGATCGACACGTTCCGCCATCGCTTCGGGTCGCAGGCGTCGATGTACATACCACTTCTGAAACCAAACCGCTTTCAACGCGCGCGTTGCGACTTCGCACAACAGCGTCGCGATGTGTGGTCCACCAAAAGTGCCAAAACCGATCTGCGTCGGATTGTTGTTGTAAGGGTTGCCATCGTCAAAAGGTGCTCCGGCTCCGGCGAGAATCAGAAACGCCTGGAAGTAAGCCTGAAACAAAACGTCCACATGTACCCACTGTCCGAGGTCACGACCGCTGCGCATGTAGCGCGGCACTGGATCGAAAGCATCAGCCGGTTGCGCAGCGCCACGTTGCACTGCGAGCCAGGTGTTGAAATCAGTCATGTAGTTGACGCCCGGCAACGTGGTCGTGATCTTCTGCTCGAGTTTGTTCGCACCGAAGTTGCAGTCCTGGTAGAAGAACTGAGACAGGTACGGGCCGGCGAGATCGCCGGGAGCTAAGCCGCGAAACAAAGTCGCTGTGGTAACAGCGCCCCCGTTTTTTGGACCGATAAAATCAGCGCCATACAATGTCAAATCGGCGG
>DATEWS010000159.1:0-2049 GCA_035257785.1 Pyrinomonadaceae bacterium | reverse complement strand
AGTGTCTGACATGCGTTGGCAAACGCTTTGGATCAGTTTGATCGCGGCTTTGATGACAGTCCTCATCGGAATTTTCTTCGCCAGCAAGTTGACGCATCCTGTTAGGGATCTCGCGGGGGGCGCACATCGCATCGCGTCAGGCGACTTCTCAAAACGGATCGAAGTGACGAGCCGCACCGAGCTGGGGGATCTTGGCAACTCGTTCAACATCATGACTGATCAGATCGAGCGCTTCATCGTCGACCTGCAACAGTCTGCCCAGGAGAATCGCGAACTCTTTCTCGGCACGGTCAAAGGTCTCGCAGCCGCAATCGACGGCAAAGATCCTTACACGCGTGGTCACTCAGAACGCGTGTCACGTTTCTCGATGGCGATTGCGCAACGTCTTGGTTTATCAGACGAAGAAACCGAGAAGATCAGAATCAGCGCGTTGCTGCACGACGTCGGCAAGATCGCGATCGACGACAACATACTCAAGAAGCCCGCGGCGCTCACGGATGAAGAGTACGAGATCATGAAGCAGCATCCGCAGAAGGGCTACAAGATCATGGCGCAGATTCCCGCGATGAAAGAGTTTCTGCCGGGAATGTACATGCATCACGAAATGGTAAATGGCAAGGGTTATCCGCAGGGATTGAAAGGCGATGAGATCCCGCTCATGGGCAAGATTGTCGCAGTCGCCGACACGTTCGATGCGATGACGACCGATCGCCCGTATCAGAAAGCGATGAAGTTTGAAGACGCACTCGCGCGTATCGAGAGTTTTGTCGGCACGCGTTACGACGCCGACGTTGTTGGTGCGCTTTCAGATGCCTGCAAGGAAGGTCAAATCAAACCGGGACAAGTCAAACTAAGAAAGCCCGCTAAGCCGATCAATAGTCCACAGATTACACAGATGGCACGCATCAGTGAAACCTTGTCTGCGTAATCTGTGTAATCGGTGGATAAAATGTATAATCGCCTCACATGGGACTTTTTTGGAGAAGAAAAAAGGATGACTTTGTCTCCCTGCGTTTAAACGAGCCTGCCGAAGCCGTACCGGAACCGCCGCCAACGCCGGCGCCCGTCGAGCGTCCAGTTGAACCTCCAGTTGAGACAATTAAAGAAGACGTAGTTCCGTCGCGCTCACCGTTCCAGAGCTCAGTGTTGGGTCTGAATCTCTCGATGGAGCAGTTGCAGGCGCAGGAAGCGGCGCTCGAACAGGAGTTTTCGGCGCGCTTTCGACGAGCGGTCACGGCGACGCGTGACTCGCTGTCTGAAAAGCTCGACACCGTTTTCGCGGGACGTAAGCAGATAGACGAAGAGTTGTTAGAGCAACTCGAGGAAGTTTTGATCGCGGCAGACATCGGCGTGCCGACTACGCTCGACATACTCGAGACAGTGCGTCGCGGCATTGCACGCAAGCAGATCAACGATCTCGACGCACTTAAAGCAGCAATCCAAACCGAGCTGTTACAGATCCTCCAGGCTTCCGAGCGTCAGGGCGTTGCTTCAGAGACGACTGTTCCGGAAGGTATCGCACCATACGTGATGATGATCGTGGGTGTTAATGGTGTCGGCAAGACAACTACGATCGGAAAGCTCGCGCAACGGATAAAGGCTGAAGGCAACGACGTGCTGATCTGTGCGGCGGATACTTTTCGTGCGGCGGCATCGGACCAGCTCGCGATCTGGGCTGAGCGCACGGGTGTGCCGTTGATTCAACAGAAGCAGGGAACTGATCCGGCAGCAGTGCTGTTTGACTCATTGAAAGCTGCGAAGGCACGCGGCTCTGAAGTTTTGATCGTCGATACTGCTGGACGACTGCACAACAAGTCGAATCTGATGGCTGAGTTGGAGAAGATGAAACGCGTGGCGGCGCGTGAGGTCGATGGCGCGCCTCATGAGACGCTGCTGGTCGTCGATGCTGTTACCGGACAGAATGGACTCGAACAGGCGCGACAGTTTTTGAAAGTCGCGGGGGTAACGGGCATCGTGTTGACGAAACTTGATGGCACGGCGAAGGGCGGGATTGCGGTTGCGATCGCGAAAGAGTTAAACCTGCCGATT
>DATEWS010000158.1:0-2451 GCA_035257785.1 Pyrinomonadaceae bacterium | reverse complement strand
GGCTGCGGCGGCAATTTGCGCGTCGTCGGTGGAGGGGAGTACAACCAGCACCTCCAGCAGATCGCTTTGCGGCAATGGCAACATTCCGCGCGCCGCTGCAAGCCGTGCGGGTTGCGGAGCTTTGCCACTGACAATGGCTTGAACGACAGGATTTGTAGATGTGATCTCGGAGGTCAAATGGAGCAATCCGATAGGCCCGACTGGACCTATCGGACCTGTTTTTTGTCAGGCGTTAATCCCGTGGCACTTTTTATACTTCTTGCCTGAGCCACACGGGCAGGGTTCGTTGCGTCCGACCTTTGGCTGGTCACGCACAACGGTCTTTACTTTACCATCTTCTTCGCCGGCCGGAGCCGCGCCCTGGTTCGGCCCTGTGAATCTCAAAGAGCCGGGGCGTCGCGCCGCGCGTCGTTGTTGCAAACTCTCAGGCGCTTGTTCCGTTACTACCTGCAAGTTGAACAACGACCGGATCGTCGTGGTGTCAATGCGATCGAGCATCTCCTGAAACAGATCGAAACTCTGTTTCTTGTATTCAACCAACGGATCCTTCTGACCATAACCAACCAGGCCAATGCCTTGTTTCAGGTGATCCAACGACAACAGGTGGTCTTTCCACTGCGCGTCAATGATGTTGAGCATGATGATGCGCTCGTACGTGCGCATTGCTTCTGGTCCAATCTGCTCTTCTTTCGTCTGGTATTTCGCTTTGAGCCGTTCCCAGACCGCGTCGACCACTTCCGGCGACGACATGTTCGGAACGTCGATGTTCTCGCTATCCACGTCGAAGTCGTAGATGGTCTTGATCTGGATCTTGTAGTTCTCAACGTCCCAATCGTCCGGCGACACATCGGGATTCAGATACTGCCGCGTGATATCCGACAACAAGTCGTAAGCAACGCCCGAACTCGGCGGATCGCCCATCAAGTACTCGCGTTGATCCGGCTCCTCCATCAACTGACGGCGCAGACCGTAAATCGTCTCGCGCTGCTTGTTCATGACGTCGTCGTACTCAAGCAGGTGTTTGCGAGCTTCGAAGTTGCGGCCTTCAACTGACTTCTGCGCGGCCGCGATTCGCTTCGAAACCATTCCCGACTCGATCGCGACGCCCTTCTCCATGCCGAGCCGCTGCATCAGCGCCTTGACCTTGTCGCCGGCAAAGATGCGCATCAGATCGTCTTCGAGCGACAGGAAAAATCGCGACGAACCCGGGTCACCCTGACGACCGGCGCGTCCGCGTAGCTGGTTGTCAATGCGACGCGACTCGTGACGTTCAGTGCCAACGATGTGCAGACCACCAAGCGCAACTACTTCCTTGTGCTCTTCCTCGACGATGGTCTTCGCTTGAGCATAAGCAATGCGCCATTGCTCGTCCGTAGCGTCGTCGGGATCCACTTCATCCTTTTTCAAAAACTCGCGCGCCATGAAATCGGGATTGCCGCCCAGAAGAATGTCTGTGCCACGACCGGCCATGTTGGTCGCGATCGTGACTGAACCTTTTCGTCCAGCTTGGGCCACGATCTCCGCTTCGCGTTCGTGGTATTTCGCGTTCAGCACGTTGTGCGGAACCTTTTCTTTCATCAGTCGCCGCGAGATCAACTCGGAATTCTCAACAGAAACCGTACCGACCAGAGCCGGCTGCCCCTTCTCGTAACACTCTTTAATCTCGTCGATCACTGCATCCCACTTTTCAGGCAACGTGCGATAGATCACGTCCGGCGCATCGGTACGAATCATTGGCATGTGCGTTGGGATAACGATCACGTCGAGTTTGTAGGTCGAGGCAAACTCGGCCGCTTCCGTTTCGGCGGTACCGGTCATGCCCGACAGTTTTTCGTAAAGACGGAAATAATTCTGGAGTGTAATCGTGGCGAGCGTTTGGTTTTCTTTCTCGATCTCGACGCCTTCTTTGGCTTCAACTGCCTGGTGCAGTCCGTCAGACCAGCGACGACCTTTCATCAAACGGCCGGTGAAGTCGTCGACGATGATCACTTCGCCGTCCTGAACCACGTATTGATGGTCCAACTTGTAAAGCGTGTGCGCTTTCAAGGCCTGCTCGACGCAGTGCAGCAACTCCATGTTCGACGGATCGTAAAGATTGCCGACGCCGAGGAGACGCTCAGCTTTATCAACGCCTTCTTCGGTGAGCACCGCGGTGTGCGCCTTCTCATCGACTACGTAGTCGCCGGTCTTCTTACCGTCGATGTCTTCACCTTTTTTCAGGTGCGGAATAATCGCATCAGCGTTCTTGTACTTGTCAGTGGCTTCGTCTGAGGGACCGGAAATGATCAGCGGCGTTCGGGCTTCATCGATCAGAATCGAGTCGACCTCGTCAACAACCGCGAAATAGTGACCACGCTGCACGCACGTAGCGAGGTCAAACTTCATGTTGTCACGCAGGTAGTCGAAACCAAACTCGTTGTTGGTGCCGTAAGTGATGTCCGCGGCGTAGGC
>DATEWS010000157.1:0-2519 GCA_035257785.1 Pyrinomonadaceae bacterium | reverse complement strand
GACGGCAAGATGGAAGGCGATGCGGCAACCGCAGCGTTGTTGAAGGCTGATGTCGTCGAGCCGTTGCGACAACTCGAACTCGAGTTGAGCCGTCAACTGCAACAACAAGGCGGACGCACGAATCTGCGTTTGCGTGACGAGGGAGCGGCGCCCGAGAAATATCGCCGTGCCGTTGAAGAGTATTACCGGCGTCTATCAGGGGCACGACAACGACAATGAAGCAGTTGGCGCCACAAAAAAGCACAACAGGCACAAAAACAAAGCCGGCAGTTTTCGTGTTTTTGTGCCTTTTGTGCTTTTTTGTGGCTTTGCTTATCCCGACTGTGGGCCAGCGCCCTTTAGACGATTTCAGCAACTTCCGTCAACGTCGTCGCGCCCCATCTTCCGCGCAAGAAACCGGAAAGTCGTACGGCGAGTACACCTTTGTTCGCACCATCTACGATTCACCGCAACGTGGTTACGGCCGCCGCGGTTATGGTTACGGCGGCGGCACATGGACCACCGACTATCCGGAAGCTGACAATAACTTCATCGTCGGACTCCGTGAATGGGCCGGCACGAACCTGAAGATCGCGCAGCGTCCCGAAGCGCTCGAGATCCTGGACGATCGTATTTTCGATTACCCGATTCTTTACGCGGTCGAACCGGGCTTCATGGATCTCTCGACCGAACAGGCTGCGCGACTGCGCGAGTATCTAATGCGCGGCGGTTTCCTGTTCTTTGACGACTTCTGGGGCGAGTATGAGTGGGACAATGTTCAGGAACAGTTTCACAAGATCGTCCCCGAATACGAGATCAAAGATCTGCCGCTGAGTCACCCAATCTTTCATTCGTATCTCGACGTTGAAGAAGTGGTCCAGGTGCCGAACGTCTACAACGCGCAACGCGGCATCACTTCAGAAAAGGGCGGCATCGTTCCGCACTACATGGGTATTGAAAACAAAAACGGTCGCTTGATCGCGTTTATTTCCCGCAACTGCGACATGGGTGATGCGTGGGAATGGATTAACGATCCGGTGTATCCGGTGAAGTATGGCTTGCCTGCGTACAAGGTGGGAATCAATGTCGTGATCTACGCGATGAGTCACTAGCCGGCTGCTGCTTTGCTTTTCTCCTTTTTACTGATCTGACTCAGCAGCAACTCTGTCTGCGCGCGTATCACTTCGTCCATCGATACTGAACCTCCGCCAGACACCCATTCCATCATTGACGCAACCAGCAACTCTTTCAAATAGGCGAACGAGAAGCCTTCAATCCTTGCCACGATTTCAATTGCTACGGAATTGGTTACACGCATGTCGGGCTGGAGTCCATCATTCCATTTGCGGAGATACGCCAGGCGTTCAGAGTCAGACGGCAGTGTGAAGTGGTACTTGCGATCGAAACGGCTGGGGCGATCGAGAATGGCGGCATCGAGCTTCTCGGGATGATTGGTCGTAGCCAGCACAACGACACCTGTATTCGATCGGAATCCGTCGAGCTCGTTCAAAAAGAACGATCGAGTCTCATCGTTGATCATCGAGTCGAGATCTTCGAGGACAACGAAGCATGGCGCCACCATGCGAGCGCGTTTGAAAACTTCAGCCATGCTTTCCTCGTCTTCCTGGAAATCACGAACGTAGATGCAGGGTTTGCCTAACTGATTTATAAGCGCCTTGAGCGTGTGGGTTTTGCCGTTGCCGGGTGGCCCAATGAATATCGCACCGCGTTTCCATGGAATACCGTAGCGTTCGTAGACCTCGCGCGAGTCGAAGAACCGTTGAAAGTCGTCCTGAATTTGCCGCTTCAATGTTTCGGGGAGAATGAGGTTGTCGAAAGTTGCGGTTTTAATCGACTGGTGGAGTTGTTGATCCTTCTGGAAGTAGCCATCCTGATAAACGAGAATCTCGCCACGCACTTCACAGGACCATGCGCAAACTGCGTTGTAGAATTCCTCGGCGATTTTCCTCTCTTCCGTGACGATCCAGTGATGACGTATCGGACAACGAACGTCAATCCAGGTGATCAAAAGTACCTCGAGCAGATGTCCTTGCCAGAGAACGTTGAGCCAGGAGTTCTGAATGCGCGGTTTGAGCTTTTGGCCGGGGCCGTCCCAATCTACTCTGACGTGATGAAAGACAGACTTGTCCTCCACCACCGAACATTTCTCGTCGTTCACAAACGACTCGAGATCGAAGTACCAGTTTTGTCCTTCTAAAATCGTTTTACCGGGATACAGCTCCGCCAGTTCCCGCCCGACGTGATACGCGATGTAGTCGTTCGGTTTAAAGAGTGCGTCACGGATAAAGTTTTCTATGCCCATAACTTTTAAAAAGGGCGACGACAAGATCGATGAAACAACTTTGCGCGCTCTACCATTGAGCTTTGGCCCTCATGTTTTTGGGAGGGCCACCGGGATTCGAACCCGGACCTCGTCATTACGGATGATGTAGTTCCACCAGCATTCGTCGCCCAAAACCAATCAATTAGTAGCTGGCGACAAATTCGGTGAGAGTCCCGCCCGATGTCTCAGGCGGACA
>DATEWS010000156.1:0-3974 GCA_035257785.1 Pyrinomonadaceae bacterium | reverse complement strand
CCTGTTCTCTGAAAACCGGTTAGCGTTTTCACTACGAGAGAAAGAAAATGCGTTTCACTAATGACATCAGTCCTGATTGCGCGCGGAATACTCCTGACAGTTTTCGCTGACAAGCACGGATCAGAACAGCAAACAATAAGTCACGTGCGAGGTGACAGCAGAAGCACGGCAGCACACGAGTCAGATCTCTCTTGTAAACCGCGAGCCACGCTTTCCTTCCCAGAGAGAAAACGGTTTACGATTGTGAAGCTTGCTGAATGAGCGTTCATTCAGTATGATGCGCGGTAGAATGGCGGGAGGGGTGTGAGTGATGCGGGTTGAGAGGGCGGCGGTGTTGGGGGCGGGGACTATGGGGGCGCAGATTGCCGCGCACCTTGCGAATGCCGGCGTGCCGACGCTGTTGCTGGATATTCCGCCACGTGAGTTGACGCCGGAGGAAGAGGCAAACCCGCAGGCGAGAAGTCGTATCGCACGTGCAGGACTCGAGGCTGCCGTGAAGGCGAAGCCGGCTGCATTCTTCGTTCCCGAGTTTGCGGCACTCGTCACTGCCGGAAACTTCGACGACGACCTCCCGAAGATCAAAGAGTGCGATCTGATCATCGAAGCGGTTGTTGAAAATCTCGACATCAAACGCTCGCTTTACGCGCGCGTCGAGAAACATCGCCGGCCCGGGTCGATCGTTGCTTCAAACACGAGCGGCATTCCTATTCACCTGCTCGCCGAAGGCCGCTCTGACGATTTCAAACAACACTTTCTCGGCGTGCACTTCTTCAATCCGCCACGCTACCTGCACCTCGTCGAAATCATTCGCACCGAATGGACCAAGCCTGAAGTCTCCTGCTTCATCTACGGTTTTCTCGATCAACGTCTCGGCAAAGGCGTCGTGCCCGCGAAGGATCGTCCAAACTTCATCGCCAATCGCATCGGCACTTTCGGCGCGCTCTACACGATCAAGACGATGCTCGACGAAGGTTACACGATCGAAGAAGTCGACAAGATGACTGGTCCAGCAGTGGGCCGCCCGAAATCAGCGACATTCCGAACTTTCGATTTAGTGGGATTGGATGTCTTCACGCACGTCATCAAGAACCTTTACGAAGCACTTCCCGAAGACGAAGAGCGCGACATGTTCGTCGTGCCTGAAGTGCTCGGCAAGATGGTTCTACAAGGCCTGCTCGGTAACAAGACCAAAGCCGGCTTCTACAAGAAACAGAAAGGCGACAAGCCTGAGATCTGGACGCTCGACACCGCCACGCTCGACTACCGCCCGTCAGAAAAGGTGAAACTTCCGACGCTCGACATGGCGAAGAATATTGAAGACCTGCCCGAGCGCATCAAGACACTCACGTGGGGCAAGGATCGCGTCGGCGCATTCTTGTGGAAGACGCTTTCAAAGACGCTCACTTACGCCGCGAAACGAATTCCCGAGATCGCCGACAACGTAGTCGACGTCGATCGCGCGATGCGTTGGGGCTTCGGTTGGGAGTTGGGACCGTTTGAAGTTTGGGACGCGATCGGCGTTGAGAAGTCAGTGTCGCGCATGAAGGAAGAAGGAATATCGGTGCCTGCGAATGTCGAACAGATGCTCGCGTCGGACGCGACGTCGTTCTACAAAAAGGAAAACGGGCAACAGTCTTACTTCGATTTCGCGAGCGGCAAGTATGTTCCGCTCGCAGACCCGCCCGGTGTCCTGGTTCTCAAGTCAATTAAAGATCGCACCGGCGTGATCAAGAAGAATGCAGGTGCTTCGTTGATCGACATCGGCGATGGTGTTGCGTGTCTCGAGTTTCACTCGAAGATGAATGCGATTGGCGGTGACACACTGCAGATGTTGAAGTTTGCGCTCGGTGAAGTCGAGAAGAATTTCGTCGGGCTTGTAGTTGGTAACCAGGGCCCAAACTTCTGTGTAGGCGCAAACATCATGTTGATGTTGATGGAAGCTCAGGAAGAAAACTGGGACGAACTCGACATGATGGCGCGAGTTTTTCAAACCGCGACGATGAGTTTGCGCTACTCGCCAAAGCCTGTCGTGGTGGCGCCGTTTCAGATGGTGTTTGGCGGTGGTTGTGAAATGGTGTTGCACGCCGATCGCGTGCGTGCCGCAGGCGAGACTTACATCGGGCTCGTTGAAGTTGGAGTGGGAATTATTCCGGCGGGCGGCGGGACGAAAGAGATGCTCGTGCGCGTGATGGATTCGATTCCGAAAGGCGTTGACGACGCGGATCCGTTTCCGTTCGTGAAGCGCGCGTTTGAAACGATCGCGCTCGCGAAGGTTGCGACTTCGGCTGAAGAAGCTCGCTCGCTGGGCTTTTTATCTGCTGACGACACGATCTCGATGAACGCCGATCGCCTGATTGCCGACGCGAAGAAAGAAGTGCTGGCGCTGGCTGCGAGTGGATACGTTCAGCCGCAACAACGCAAAGACGTTCTCGCGCTCGGCGCGCCCGCGCTCGCGACTTTGAAACTCGGAATACATCAGATGAAGCGCGCCGGATACATTTCGGATCACGACGCTGAGATTGGTACGCAGTTGGCGCGAATCCTGACAGGCGGCGACTTGAATCATCCGACGCGCGTGTCCGAACAGTATCTACTGGATCTCGAGCGGGAGGCGTTTCTAAAATTGGTCGGCATGCGCAAGACGCAGGAGCGAATCGGACATATGCTTAAGACCGGAAAACCCTTACGAAATTAGCCACGGATAACATGGATGGACACGGATTATGAGAGATGCAGTGATTGTTTCAGCAGTTAGGACAGCGGTTGGCAAAGCGCCGAAGGGCACGTTGCGTACAACGCGTCCCGACGAAATGGGCGCGACAGTTATAAAGGAAGCATTGGCGCGTGTTCCCGGACTCGAAACGTCCGAGATCGAGGACGTGATCATGGGCTGCGCGATGCCGGAAGCAGAACAGGGGATGAACGTCGCGCGCGCAGCTGCGATTCGCGCGGGTTTGCCGGTCGAAACGAGCGCGATGACGATCAATCGCTTTTGTTCGTCGGGATTGCAGTCGATTGCGATGGCGGCAGATCGCATTAAGAGCGGTGGTGCTGAAGTCATCGTTGCCGGCGGCCTGGAAACGATGTCGATGATTCCGATGGGCGGTCACATCATTCGACCGAATCCTTATCTCGTCGATCACTATCCTGATTTTTATTTGAGCATGGGACTGGCAACGGAGAACGTCGCGCGCAAGTATGAAGTGACGCGCGAGGAGCAGGACGAATTTGCGCTGCGCTCGCACACGCGCGCTGCGGCTGCGTTGGATGCGGACAAGTTCAAAGATGAAGTTGTGCCGTTGCACGTCGTGCTCGAAGATTTGGACGACAAAGGCAAGAAGCAACGTCGCGAAGTCGTGTTTGATAAAGACGAAGGAGTCAGGCGCGATACGTCGGCCGAGGGTCTTGCGAAACTGAAACCTGCTTTTCACGTGAAAGGCACGATCACGGCCGGCAACGCGTCGCAGATGTCTGACGGAGCCGCGGCGGCGATCGTCATGTCTGACTCGCGCGCGCGTGCATTGGGAGTGAAGCCGATGGCGCGATTCATCGCTTACGCAACTGCGGGTTGTCCGCCGGAAGAGATGGGCATTGGACCAGTGTTCGCGATTCCGAAAGTGTTGAAACTCGCTGGACTAACGTTGAACGACATCGAGGTGATCGAGTTGAATGAAGCGTTTGCCGCGCAGTCGCTCGCAGTTATCAAAACGTTGGGACTCGACATGGACAAAGTCAATGTCAACGGCGGCGCGATCGCGTTGGGCCATCCGCTCGGTTGCACGGGCGCAAAACTAACAGCAAGCATCCTGCGCGAGCTCGAGCGTCGCAACGGACGTTATGGAATGGTGACGATGTGTGTTGGTGGTGGAATGGGCGCCGCCGGCATTTTGGAGCGATTGAATTAATGGCTTGAAGGAGAATCAGATGTCAGCCGTAGCCGAACAGAAGCAGTTAATCAAAGGTGGGGCGTTTCT
>DATEWS010000155.1:0-2563 GCA_035257785.1 Pyrinomonadaceae bacterium | reverse complement strand
CCGCAGAGGGCCGCAGAGGGCCGCAGAGATCAAGCCGCAATTGAGCTCGCGATCTTCGGAGCTACTGTCGCAAAGAATCTACTTGACAAGTCAGAAAGTAAGCGTAATATCTACGCTAAGGATAGCGTCAGATGGACGTTATCAGGAGGGCTATGGCGTTTAAGTATGAATATGAAAGACCGGGACTGACGGTTGATTGCGTCATCTTCGGACTGGATCTCGAGGAAGAGACTTTGCGAGTGATGCTGATCGAACGTGACGCCGAACCCTTCGCGGGGGTTTGGGCGGTTCCCGGCGGTTTCGTGCGTCGCAGCGAAAAACTGATAGATGCCGCCACTCGAGAACTCGAAGAAGAGACGGGCATCGCCGGAGTCTTTCTGGAACAGCTTTACACCTTCGGAGATCCCAAACGCGATCCACGCGGTTGGATAGTATCAGTTGCTTATTACGCACTCGTCTCGCCTGAAAAGCATCACATTCATGCAACCGCCGACGCACGACAGGCACGCTGGTTTCCAGTAACAGCACTGCCGCCGCTTGCTTTCGATCACGACGAGATCCTCGCGACGGCGCTCGCCCGAATAAGAGGCAAACTCACCTACGCACCGATCGGTTTCGAGTTGCTGCCGCAGAAGTTCACGATCAAACAACTGCAAAAGCTCTACGAGATTGTCCTGGGTCGAACTCTCGACAATCGCAACTTCAGGAAAAAGATCTTCGCGATGGACGTGCTGCGTGAGTTGGGCGAGATGCAAACGGGAGTGCCGCACCGTGCGGCGCGGCTCTACAAGTTCGACGAACGTAAGTACAACCAGATGGTCAAACGCGGTTTGAATTTTGAATTATGACGAAATTTTTTTGCCCTTCCGGGTTAGCGTAAGAAAGACGCTAAGAAAAGAGGAGAATATGAGTAAGAGAATTGAACTGCTGGTCATCGATCCCCAGGTCGATTTCTGTGATCCGAAAAAAGGTGCGTTGTACGTGCCTGGCGCTGAGCACGATATGGAGCGCCTCGCGAAAATGGTCGTCCGTCTCAAAGATAAACTGGACGACATACACGTCACGCTCGACTCGCATCACTTCATTCACATCGCGCACCCGATCTTCTGGCGCGATTCACATGGCCAGCATCCGGCTGTTTTCACACGCATTAGTCGTACCGACGTCGAAGAAGGCGTGTGGACGCCGACCGTGCCGGGCCTGTATCGACGCGCGCTCGATTATGTTTGCAAGCTCGAGCAGAACGGTCGTTACGAGTTAACGATCTGGCCGCCGCATTGCTTGATCGGCAGTCCCGGTCACACCGTGTTTCCAGAACTCTTTGCCGCGCTAACTGAGTGGGAATCGCGTTTTGCCTTTGTCGATTATGTCACCAAGGGCAGCAACATTCTGACTGAGCACTATTCCGCCGTGCAGGCTGACGTGCCTGATGCTTCAGACGTCTCGACGCAGATCAACACGCGCCTGATCCAGACGTTGGAGAATGCCGACACAGTGCTTATCGCCGGTGAAGCACGCACTCACTGTCTCGCGAACACGGTTCGCGACATCGCCAACAACTTTGGTGACGATTCGTTTGTGTCAAAACTCGTGCTGCTGACTGATGCGTCGAGTGACATACCGGGCTTCGAGGCTCACGCGCAGAACTTCATGAAGGAGATGACGGGCAGAGGTATGCAGCTTTCAACGACTACTGAGTTTCTCGCGTAAAGAAAGGAGTTTCGAAATGCCAATTATTAATGACACCCAGTTGGACCAGGTGGTTCTCCCTAACAGTCACTACGGCTACTCGGCGACGCGGCTGGATGATCTCGGAGCGACGGAATACACGATCGCGACAATCGTTGCTGACGTGAGTGGCAGTACGGCGCCTTTCATTCTGGACATGGAGGCGGCGATCACGAGGATCGTGCAGGCGTGTAAGTTCAGTCCGCGTGCCGACAATCTTTTATTGCGCTTGATCGCGTTTGACGATTTGTTGAATGAGCTGCACGGGTTCAAGTTGCTCGAGAATTGTCATCTCGCTGATTACGGCGGCGCGCTCACGCCGGGTGGATCGACTGCGCTCCACGATGCGACCGAGAACGCGGTCGTGGCAAGTACCAACTACGCGCAGAAGCTCGCAGCGGGCGACTTTTCCGCGAACGCGATTGTGTTTGTGATCACCGATGGAATGGACAACGCTTCGAAGACTTCGGCCCGGCAGGTGAAAGCTGCGTTTGGCGAAGCGATCCGGAGTGAGGCGCTGGAATCGATCGTATCGGTGCTGATCGGCGTGAATGTAAACGATCCGCAGGTGAGTCAATACCTCAGGGCGTTTCACGCCGATGCCGGGTTTACGCAGTATGTCGAGTTGGACAATGCGGATGCGAAGACACTCGCGCGCTTGGCCGAGTTCGTGTCGCAGAGTATCAGCGCGCAATCGCAGGCACTCGGCACCGGCGGCGCGTCGCAACAGCTCGTATTTTAGGAAATTTCTCTGCGGCCTCTGCGGCCCTCCGCGCTCTCTGCGTCTAAAACAGCGACCAAACGCAAAGGACGCGGAGGGCCGCAGAGGGCCGCA
>DATEWS010000154.1:0-3206 GCA_035257785.1 Pyrinomonadaceae bacterium | reverse complement strand
CATTCCGGCGCGAGCCGTTGGCGCGTGAGCCGTTGGACGCTGACTTTTTGGATTTACTCGCCTTTCCATTCTTTCGTGTAGTCATGTGTCTCCCCTTGTTCTGTGATCGGTTTACTATCGCGCAGCGGCTTTCTTGGTTCTGGCTTTCTTGGCGTGGGCAGCTTCTTCCTGTGTCTTCACGTCGCGGACTTCTTCCGGCGGCGGAAGTACGGCGGGCATTCCCAACGCTTCGATCCAGAGCTCACGAGTCCAGCCCGTTGTGTGATAGAGGTGTTCGTCTTCTTCCTCTTCCACTTGTTCATACGCCGGTTGTAACAAACTCGCGTCTGGAATTTCAGATTTGGTTGCGAGTTGACCAATCAACTCCCAATTCAAATGGTCTTTAGTTTCAGCAACCGTTACGCATTCTGCGGCGACAATCTGCGCCGCCTGCGGATCAGCGCACCTTAAGGCGAGTTCGATCGTCTTCACGAGAGAAGTACCGAGATAACGAACGACCTGACGACCCGGTGTTTCAGTATTTGGATCGAGACCTAGTTGTTGGATCAGTTCTGTACAGATCTGTACATGCGTTTTTGTTTGTTCAAGATACTTGTTCCATTCTTCGCGCAGATCTTTATTCAGCGCGCAACGAAGCGCTGCCGTGTAGACCTGAACGCCGCCTTTTTCGGTCTCCAGAGCCTGGAAGAGCAAATCGGTAGGAACATTGCCGAGTAGTTTCTTTGTATTCATTGAGCCCCCTTGTAGCGAGTTTTAAGCAGACTTTTGCTTCAAAGTCATAGCTCAGGCTTGGAGGAGGTCAAAACCGTAACGCGGTAGCGTCGTGTTAGAACTCGCGCATACCAAAATCTTGACATTTACATGCCAAGTACGACCCGACGCTACCGCGTTACGGTACTGACCTCCTCCAAGTCAGATGTTGTTATCGAGACGAGCGACTTCATCTGTGCGCGGCGTTCGAATTGAAGACGAGCGAATCGTCGATCGCCTGAAAGTCGAACTCAAATGGAGCACACCTCACGTGCAAGTGTGAGGTGTGAGCAAATGCGGTGCCTGTGCGTGTAGGAAACGCATAAGCGCGGAAAGGCGCGAAATATGATAGCCAGGGGCAAGCGCGAAGCGCGTCGCCCCCTGGTCAAGCACATCAAAACGCGCTTCGAGGCCTGAAAGGCCGAAATAGTATTCCGCCCTTTCAGGGCTACGGCGTAAATTTATTTTCGTTACCAGGGGCGACCTGCTTCGCACTTGCCCCTGGCTAATTTATTTCGCGCCTTCGGCGCTAGGGGCTATCGGTAAGATTCTTGCCTCGCTCGTTAGTCCGCGCAGAGTGACAGTTAAGGACAGATTTCCGCCTGGTAGTCCGTCAGGAAGCCGTACGATTATGTAGGAACCGGCGAGGCCGTTTGTTCCCGTAATTGGACCAACGCTTTCAACCGGCAAATCAACACCATTCGCTTGTACGGTTAACGTCGACGCCGCCGGAACCGGCGGTGAGACAACTCCGAGACTCGACGTGAACAGCGTTACGCGCGTGTGACCATCGATCGCAAAATTGAAGGGATCGAGCAGCTTGAAAGGACTGCGCAGGTAAGTGACTGCACTCAGAGCCGCCGCATTCGTCGTATTTTCTTCGGCATAGATAACGGGTGGAGCCGGAGCTGTACGCCAGGCGCCGTTGCTGCCAGTCGTTACACGGATCGGATTACTGCCGTCGGCATTCATCACATAGAGTGATGGACTCATCGGATCATCGCGCGTCGAAGTGAAGAGAATCTTCGTGCCGTCGGGTGACCATGCCGGTGCTGAATTGAACGCTGCATTATTTGTAAGTCGCGTTTGCGCCGAGCCGTCAGCGTTCATGACGTAGATCTCTGGCTGTCCATCGCGGAAGCTCTGGAAAACGATTTTTGTTCCGTCAGGTGAGTAGTGCGGGCGTGAATCCCCCATCTGATTTGTCAGCCGAAGGGTGCCGCCTGTGAGCCGGTTAAAAGTCCAAATCGAGTTATCCGACGCGTAGACGAGTGTCCTGTCATCAGGAGAAAAGTCGGGGTCGCCTGCTGCAAAGAGCGCTATCGGAAAGCGTCCCCCGCCATCGACGTTAGTGAAAACAATTGTGCTCGGCAACCCATTGAAGGAGGACATAAAAACAATTTGACTTCCGTCATGCGACCAGGCTGGGAAGAAGTCATCAGCCAACGTGACAGACAGCACGGTGAATCCGGTTCCATCAGCGTTACGGAGGCAGATGCGCTGTGGCGGTCCGATGCTGCCATCAGGTTGCCGGAGGCACGTGTAGGCCAGCCGGGTGCCGTCGGGCGACCATGCGGGTCGTGTGTCATCACCCGCTCTGTCCGTGAGGTTCACTACGTTTGTGCCGTCGGTATTTACCAGGAAAATATCTGCGCTACCCGAAGTGCCCGGTTTGACGAATGCGATCGGTTGCGCCCCTGCGCCTGGCACGGGAGTCGGAGTCGGTGTCGCCGTTGCCTCGACGTAAATAGCCTTTGCCGTGTGATCGATGTTCATCGAGATCGTTGCCAACTGGCTCGGCACAAAATCAACGCCATCGACTTGCCATTTCCAGAAAGTGCTGTTGCCGACTGTGACTGGCGCAGTTAAATTCACACCGGCAAACTGGTCGTACGTACGTGTGAATGGTGTCGTGCCGTTTCCTTCGCCATTAACGTCATTTGGAGTAACTGTTATGTTCACTCCGCTGCTCGGATTGGTAGAGGTGACAGTCAGGACAGGCTTACTGAAATAAATAGCAGTCATCGTGTGATTGCTGTTGCCGGCGACGTGTAAAACCAGCGTTGGGCTTGGCAAAGCGTCCTGTCCGTCTAGCTGCCATACTTTAAACTTGTTTCCGTTGAGTGTTTCGGGCGCCGTGAGCGTCACCTGCGTGCCCGGATTGTAAGTACGTGTGAACTGAGTCGTGCCGTTGCCTGCACCTGAAACGTCATTCGGACTGACAGTAATGTTGACTCCGCTCGTGGGATTTGATGACGCGACTGTCAGTACGCCGCGTTGAACCGGAGCGCGACGCGTGAAGACAACAGTCGCCGCATTCGTTAGATCTTTCAAACCGTCCGATGCAGTGTGCGAGGTTGAAAGATAAGGCTCGGGCGATCCACCACCAATACCTACTACGGGTATAAGTTTCTGATTGCCGTCGCCGTATCGAATAGTGATCGTTCCGTCATACC
>DATEWS010000153.1:0-4854 GCA_035257785.1 Pyrinomonadaceae bacterium | reverse complement strand
ATCACCGCAAACATCGCCGCCACTTTCAAAGTGTTGGGCGCGAGGTGAACGTTACGCAGCACTTCCGACTGGTGCAGGAGCTTGTCGTAAATCCGCTCTTCCTGCGAGACGCGCAGGTTGTAAGGCACCTTCACGAGGATGATGCGATCCTGCAACGCTTCCGATTTGCGATTGCCGGCGAAGGCGATGTACTCGTTCTCGTTTGAATGCGACAGGATGACTTCGTCGGCATAGATCATCGCGAAGCGGCCGGTCTTGATGCTCTGTTCCTGCGAGAGCGTCAGGAGACTGTACAGAAACTTCTCATCAACCTTCAGCATCTCGACGAATTCCATCAAGCCGCGGTTCGCAATGTTCAACTCACCGTCGAAACGATAAGCGCGCGGATCCGATTCGACCCCAACTTCACCAATCGTCGACAGATCGATCGACCCGGTGAGCTCAGTAATGTCCTGCGATTTAGGATCGCTTGGTGAGAACGTACCGATGCCAACGCGTTCCTTTTCCGAGAACGCGACGCGATGAACTTTCACATCCTCGTGCCGCCCGCCGTAAGTGTGTTCCAACGCATAGCGACACTGCGGACAAAGATCGCCTTCGATATAAATGCCGTAATGTTTCTCGACTTCAGCACGCAGTTGATGCGGGATGAGGTGCAACGGCTCTTCGTGCATCGGGCAGTCTTTGATGGCGTAAACTGCGCCGGACTCGTTCTTGGTCCAATCTTCCAGTCCGCGCTTGAGCATGTTGACGATGGTTGACTTACCACCGCCGACAGGTCCCATCAACAGCAGGATGCGCTTGCGGACTTCAAGACGCTGAGCAGCCGATTTGAAGTACTCGACAATTCTGGCGATTGGTTCTTCGATGCCGAAGAGTTCGGTGGCAAAGAAGTTGTAGGAGAGTATCTCGTGCTGAGTGCCCTCGTTGAGCCGCTCGACGCCCGCGGCATGAACCATGTCATTGATGCGAGCGTGTGAAAGTTGGGCAATGCGTGGGTTCTGTGCGACTAACTCGAAGTAATCCCGAAACGATCCTTCCCAACGCAGCGCCTCGTGCTCACGGCGCAGATCTTCCAAACGTTCGCTGATGTTGAATTGTTTGTTGCCATCCTGCTCTTGCATAGCCTTTGAAACCTCTTCGGCTTTCGCGCATTGGACAGCGTGTGGGGAGAGGCCACGCTATTTTTCTTACACCGCTACATACGTCGGGGAACGGCGGTATGTTTTCATCTTGTGTTTCGCGATACGCCTCACGCGCGCGTAAGCGTGAGCTGCGTCCTCGAAACATAGCTTCTCAATGATCGGTTCAACAAGAAGTTCGGTGGGAACAGTTAGTGGAAGCGGACTCCGAACGCGCGCTTCCTTGAGCGCAAGTATAGCACAGAGCTTCAGGACTCAAGTCAATGCTTTTATTTGCAAATCTCTCAGACCCCACCTAGCACAACGCGTGGATGCAAGCTCTTTGAGTTGGCATCGTACTGTCCAACCGCAATCAGTTGCTCCTGCGTATCGCACATTTTTACGTTTTCTCCATCGGCCCAATTGTATCCAGCCACCGTCACCTCTCTTCCGTTATTGGCCCGTCTCACGTCCTCGGCACTTAGATGCACGAAAGGCAGGCGCGAGAGTGCCGCGTTGAGCGGCAGCATCACGGTCCCTAGCGACTCTTCGCCAAGGTGAAGCTTTAACTGCTCGAGCGTGATTGCCTGCGTCAGTTGGAAGTCGCCGACTCGAGTTCGTCGGAGTTCAGCTAAATGCGCGCCAACGTACAGACGTTTGCCAAAATCTTCGGCAAGCGTTCGGACGTAAGTTCCTGAAGAACAGGACACACGCGCGTGAAAATCGAAGGTGCCGTCGAGGTTGTCCTTGATCAGTTGGCCCTGAGGTCTGATCGCTTCGAACGCATGAATACAAACGTGTACCGGTTTACGCTCGATGCTCTCACCGCGTCGCGCGAGTTCATAAAGTTTTTTGCCCTGAACTTTTTTGGCCGAGTACATCGGCGGCACCTGGTCTATTTCGCCGCGAAGACTTTTGAGCGCTGCCTCAATTCCTTCCTCAGACCATTCGCGCGGCAGCGACATTGGCCCATGAATCGGAGTGCCCGTCCGATCGCCCGTGTCAGTAGCGTATCCGAGTCGAATGATAGCTTCATATTCTTTATCAACCTCCTTCAGAAATTGCGCGAGGCGTGTAGCCTTGCCAACGAGAATCACGAGCACGCCAGTCGCAAATGGATCGAGTGTTCCGGTGTGACCGATGCGACGTTCGTGCAGGATGTGACGTGCACGCGCGACCACGTCGTGAGAAGTCATGCCCGAAGGTTTATCAATAATTAAAACGCCATCCATCGCTCCTATTTTAGATCAGTCACGAACCGCGTTAATCTGTGTCACTTAATCGTGACCGATTTGCGACGTAAAACCTTCGAGCGAGCCGTAAAACTGCTGGCCGCAAAGCCACGGTCCGTTGCCGAACTGCGTGAACGCCTGCTGCGCGGTAAAAACACCGACCAGGAGGTGGTCGAAACGGTCATCTCGCGGCTTTGCGAGTACGGCTATTTAAATGACGAACACTACGCGTTTTGTTACGCGTCTTATAAGGTGAAACAAAAACCCGTCGGGCGCCGCCGGCTGGAACGCGATCTAAAACTGAAGAAAATCGAAAATAATGTGGCGAATGAAGCCCTGGAGATGGTTTACGCCGAGACGCCGGAAGAACAGTTGATTGACGACGCGATCGCGAAGCGTCTGCGGTTACGCGGCAAGCCGAAGAGTCGCGCTGAAGCGAAGAGCCTGTTCGATCACCTGCTGCGCCGGGGCTTTGGATTCGAGTTGGTTAGCGACAAGATCCGATCTTTGGTATCCACAGATTACACAGAAGATTAACTAAATCTGTGTAATCTGTGGATACAGACAAGGCATGGTAAACTCAAATCGATGATGACTGGTGACGAAATTAGAGAAGCTTTTTTGAAGTATTTTGAGGAGCACGGACACATGCGTGTGCGTTCGTCTCCGCTCCTGCCTGCGAACGATCCGACGTTGTTGTTCACGAACGCGGGCATGAATCAGTTTAAAGACACGTTTTTGGGGGCGGAGAAGCGCGATTACGTCCGCGCTGCCTCGTCTCAGAAGTGTATTCGCGCCGGCGGCAAGCACAACGACCTCGACGAGGTTGGGAAAACTGCCCGCCATCACACGTTCTTCGAGATGCTCGGCAATTTTTCGTTTGGCGATTATTTCAAGGAAGACGCGATCAAGTATGCCTGGGAGTTGCTGGTTGATGTTTTGAAACTCGATCCGGCGCGATTGTGGTTCACGGTTTATGAAGGCGATGCGGAAGTGCCGCCTGACGAAGATGCCGAACGTTTTTGGGAGCAGGTAGGCGCTCCGCGCGAGCGCATCCTGCGCTTTGGACGCAAAGACAACTTCTGGCAAATGGGTGAGACTGGACCATGTGGTCCATGCAGTGAAGTTCACTACTACATAGGCGAGAGTGCGGACGATCCGGAGAACTCCGCGGCGAATGTGAATGGTCCAGGCGACACGATCATGGAGATCTGGAACCTCGTCTTCATGCAGTTTGATCGCAGTGAAACGGAACCCGGGCGTTACAAGCTCACTCCGTTGCCCGCGCCCTCCGTCGATACCGGCGCCGGTCTCGAACGGCTTGCAGTTGTTTTGCAGGGCGTGAAGTCAAACTACGACACGGATTTGATTCGGCCGATCGTCGAGTTCACCGCGAAGCTGGCCGATCGACATTACGAACCGGAAACACAGGAAGGTTTTGCAATGCGCGTGATTGCGGACCACGCGCGCGCTACCGCGTTCGCGATTGCCGACGGCATCCTGCCCGGCAACGAAGGTCGCAACTACGTACTGCGAAAGATCATGCGCCGCGCGATCTACCAGGGCCATCACACGCTCGGGTTCGAGGACGAGTTCTTCAATCAAGTGACGAACTTCGTCGTGGATCAGATGAAGGAAAACTATCCGGAACTGGAAGCGCATCGAGAGTTCATCGAGAAGATGGTGAGCCTCGAAGAGCAACGGTTCGGATCGACGTTGACCGTTGGATTGAACAAGCTGGACGAGCTGTTCGCCGTCACGAAAGGCGCGATGCCCAAGTACAAGACGCTCGCGCGGTTGTACGACACGTTCGGTACGCCCCGTGACTTGATTCGCGTGGGTCTGGAAGAGCGTGGATTTGCGATCGATGAAGACGAGTTTAACCATTCATTCGACGCCGCGCTTCAGGAGCTTCAGCAAACCGTCGCGGCTGACAAAGGTGAGACGAAAGCGAAGACGAACCCGGTGTACACAGAAATCGCCGGGCGATTGCCAAGGCCAGTATTCAAAGGCTACGAAACGACGACAGTAACTGACGCGAAGGTCGTCGCGGTTATCAAAGGCAGTGAAGTTGAATCGTTGAATGAAGGTGACGAAGGCGAGGTTGTGCTCGATCGCACTCCGTTCTATGCAGAGAGTGGCGGGCAGGTTGGAGACGTTGGGTTGCTGGTTGGTCCAACGAATGAGATGGCTGTGGTGCTCGACACTTATGCGCCGGTCCAGGGTTTGATCGTTCAAAAGATCAAAGTCGATAAAGGCAGTTTTAAGGTTGGCGACGTTGTTTCAGCAGAAGTCGACGTTGAAAAGCGTGATGCGACACGACGCAATCACACTGCGACGCACTTGATGCACGCCGCGTTGCGTGAAGTCCTGGGAACGCACGTGAAGCAAGCGGGTTCGGTCGTTGCGCCGAATTACCTGCGCTTCGACTTCTCGCATTACCAGCCCCTCACCGCTGCCGAGAAGGAAGAGATCGAGCGTCTCGTGAACTATCACATCCT
>DATEWS010000152.1:0-4881 GCA_035257785.1 Pyrinomonadaceae bacterium | reverse complement strand
ATAGCACTGGATCCGACCAGGCGGTCCAGGTGGTTCTGATTGAACGCGTCGCGAACGTGACCCATTTCGCGTTCGAATCGCAATTCAGAGCCGTCAGACGCGACGATGCCACACGATTCCTGTCCGCGATGCTGAAGCGCGTACAAACCCAGATAGGTTAATCGCGCCGCTTCGGAATGTCCGTAGATTCCGAAGACGCCACACTCTTCACGCAGTTTCGTGATCTCGATCATGACGCGCGCATCATAACAAAGTTTGGCCGCAGATGAACGCGGTTGGACGCAAGTTGGAATCAGCGTTTATGATGGTCGGGCATGCGGCTATATTCGGCAGGATTAGTTATACTGATCTTCCTCTCCTTGTTTGCCAAGGCCGAGCCCCGGCCCGATTATGCGCGTCCCGCAGCGCAGTTATATCGACGTTATTGCGTCTCTTGTCATGGCAGCGATGGAAAGTCGAAAACTTCGAAAGGCAAGTACAGTCACGCGCGCGACCTTAGTGACGCGGAATGGCAGGGTGACGTCAGCGACGAACGGATCTTCAACTCGATCATGAACGGGCGTAACGTGCGCGGCAACATGCCGCCCTTCGGGAACAAATTGAAGGAAGACGAAATCAACTCGCTTGTCACCTTTGTTCGCGGGCTGAAAGGATAGCCGCACCGCATTAAATGTTTTCCAAGTCTCCATTTCGCGGACTGCTGATCCTCGCCTTGCAAGTTACGTTGATCGTTATGCTGGTCGGTGCGGGATGGTTTATCTACCGGCAACTTCCCGACGACGCTACTGAGGCTCGTTCGAGCCAGGGAACAACGACAGTACAGATTATTATCCGCCAGCCGCCCGAGGGAGCTGGACCAGCGTTGGACGTAGCGGTGAGTCTTTATCCCGTCGACATGATTGCGGTGAAGCACGAGTACTTCACCGAGCCGCGGCCGGGCAAGCGTTTAGAAGATTTTGTGAAAGAGCGAATGAAAGGCCGCTCACCAATCAACACTCACCTGGATAAACAAGGACAAGGCTCCGTGACGCTCGCGCCGGGTAGTTGGTGGCTGCATGCCACGCTCTCGGGTGACGAACAGCTCGAGTGGCGTTTGCCGGTTACAGTCACCGGCACGAAACAGGTGATCGAGTTGACGCCGCAGAACGCGTACACGAGAAGCAAGACTTTTTAGCCGCGGATAAACGCAAATGAACGCAGATCTGCGTTTATCTGCGTTCATTCGCGGCTTATTCAAATTAAAATGCTCGCGCTCCGGATCGAAAAGAAACGCCTCTCAGTCAAAAATGTCGTAAAGCCTGATCAACCCGATGAGGCACTCGTGCGCGTGTTGCTCTCAGGCATTTGCAACACGGACCTCGAGATTGCGCGTGGCTATGCAGGTTTCAACGGCACCATCGGTCACGAGTTTGTCGGAGTCGTCGAAGAGAGCAGCGATCGCAAACTCGTTGGCCGTCGCGTTGTTGGTGAGATCAATGCGGGTTGCGGGCAGTGTGATTTATGTCGCGCCGGTGATTCGAGACACTGCGCGTCGCGCACTGTGCTCGGCATCGTCGGACGTGATGGCGCGCACGCAGAGTTTCTACAACTACCGGTGACGAACCTATTACCCGTTCCCGACAACATTCCCGACGAGCGCGTAGTCTTCACAGAACCACTCGCTGCTGCGTGCGGCATTCTCGAGCGCGTAAAGATCTCTGATTCCGATCGTGTCGCCGTCATCGGCGATGGCAAACTCGGATTACTTTGCGCACAAGTCGTCGCTCTCACCGGCGCATCCGTCGTCCTGATTGGAAAACACTCTTCCAAACTCCGCATCGCTGAACGTCGAGGGATTGAGACGGCACGGCCGCGAGAAGTGACAAAACGAGCGCGACAGTTTGACGTCGTAGTCGAAGCGTCAGGCTCGGCCAGTGGTTTCGAGCTCGCACTCGACCTCCTGCGCCCCAAAGGACGACTCGTTTTGAAGTCGACCTTTCACGGAAAAACGGAGCTCGAAGCATCGCGAATCGTCGTTGATGAGATTTCAATCGTCGGTTCGCGCTGTGGTCGTTTCGATCCGGCGCTCGATCTATTGAAGAAAGACGCGATCGATGTCGACAGTCTTATCAGTGAAGAATATCCACTCTCAAACGGCGTCCACGCGATGCGTCGCGCCGCCACGCGAGGCGTTCTCAAGGTGCTTTTGCGCCCGTAATCAGGGCAGGAGGAGGGATCAGGAGCAGGAACATCGCTTCATCCTGCTCCTGATTTCTGCTCCTGCCGCTTTTTTTGCTCACCGGCAACCCTTTCGCTATACTCTAACTCTTTCCCTGGGGGTATCGGCTTGCGCTTAAGTGGCTCCCCGGCGCCGCAACGGTATTGGTTTATTAAGAAGGTGGTGAAATATGTTTGACGTTTCCCGAAACAGCACAGACCAGGAGCGGACCATTCTGCGGAAGCTCCGCATCTGGATCGCAGCGCTGGCCGTAGCATGTTTGGTCGCCGGCATCGGTATCGGCGCAATGCTTTCAGGCCGGCCCGCAATCGCGCAACCCGATGTACAGATTGCGCGCGCGCCTGAAGCGCTGTCGGCATCGTTTGCTGAGATTGCACGGCGTGTGGAACCGGCTGTCGTCAACATCGAAACCACCCAGGTGCAAGTCGAGATAAGTGAAAAAGACGAAGACAAGGAAGACCAGGATTCCACCAATCCCCTGCTCGACATGTTCCGCGGCCATCGCCCAAGAACTGCACCACGCGGCATCGGCAGCGGATTCATCGTCAGCCCAAAAGGCTACATCCTGACGAACTACCACGTGATCCAGGACGCCGCGCGAATCACCGTTGGACTGCAATCAGGTGAGAAGTATCGCGGCACTCCAGTCGGCTTCGATCCCGAAACAGACGTCGCCGTGATCAAGATTGACGCAGCGAAAGATCTGCCGACAGTTACACTCGGTGATTCGAATGCCGCTCAGGTGGGTGATTGGGTACTGGCAATGGGATCCCCGTTCGGACTCGATCAAACCGTGACTGCCGGAATCATTTCGAAGAAAGAGCGCGAGAGTCCGTTCTTCAACGTCTTTCAGCGTTTCCTGCAAACTGACGCGGCTATCAATCGCGGGAACAGTGGTGGACCACTTGTCAACATGCGTGGCGAAGTGATCGGCATGAACTCGCAGATCGCGACCTCGACTGGTGACTACAACGGTATCGGCTTCGCACTACCCGCCAACGAAACCAACTTCGTTTACAAACAACTCGTCGCGCAAGGCAGAGTTAAACGCGGCTATCTCGGCATCACGCTCGAGTCAGTACATGATGAATACGCAAAAGTCTTCAGCCTCTCTGAAGCGCGTGGCGCGATTATCACGCAGGTAGCGCCGACCGAAAAAGATGAGGCGCCGGTTCCAGCCGCTAAAGCGGGATTGCAGGCAGGCGACATCATCGTCGAGTTTGAAAGTGCTCCGGTCACAAATGCACAGGATCTAATTCAACGCGTTGCCAGCACACCCGTCGGCCAGCAGGTCACAATCGCTTACCTGCGCGACGTAAATGGAAAACTCGATAAGAAGACTGCCAGCGTCGTACTGGGTGAACGACCTGCGTCTGCTGCTCCGCGCGACTGGGATGGACCAGCCAAACCCGCACCGAAGACTGCGGATCCGCGCGGCAACGCACTGCATCTCGGTATCACACTCGCAGAGTTGACGCCGCAAATGATGGCCGACAAACACCTGACCAACGTTCAGGGTCTTTACGTTAAAGAGATCGATCCCAACGGGCTGGTCGCCGAACTTCGTCTGCCGCCCACCGGCGCACAGGCTTTGATCGAAGGCGACGTGGTCAATCGCATCAATCGCACACCGGTCACGACGCTCGCGGATTTCACGCGCGTCTTGAATGGTCTCAAAACAGGCGACCCAGTGGTTCTCAATGTGACGAGAACCGATCCCAGAAGTAACCGGCAAGTGCCGCTGATTGTTCAGTTCACGTATCAATAAGTTTATGGCGCAGGCAAAAAAGGCAATCTCAAAAACCAGCGGGAAACTGGCGGCGCGCAGCGCTGCGCGCGCGGCAGTTAAGACTTACCACAACTACATCAACGGCGAGTGGGTCGAGAGCCAGTCGGGCGAGATGTTTGAGAACATCAACCCGGCCGATAATCGCGACATCGTCGGCCGCTTTCCACTCTCCACCAGCGATGACGTCAACGCAGCCGTTAACGCCGCGCAGGGCGCTTTCGATCGCTGGCGTAACACTCCCGCACCGAAACGCGCTGAAATACTGTTTCGCCTGGGCCAGATCCTGATCGACAACAAGGAACAGTTCACCGCCGACATGACGCGCGAGATGGGCAAGGTCTTGAAGGAGGCCGGCGGCGACGTTCAGGAAGCAATCGATTGCACTTACTACACCGCGGGCGAAGGTCGACGCTTGCACGGGTTCACCTCACCGGCAGAGATGCGCGACAAGTTTGCGATGTGCGTGCGCCAACCGGTTGGGCTCTGCGGACTGATCACGCCTTGGAATTTTCCGATGGCGATTCCGTCGTGGAAACTAATCCCCGCACTCGTTTGCGGCAACACGGTAGTTCTAAAGCCCGCGGAAGACACTCCGCTGTCAACCTACAATCTGGTAAAGGCGTGCGAGGAAGCAGGCATTCCTCCGGGCGTTGTGAATCTCGTCACTGGTTACGGCGAAACGGTTGGTGCAGCGATGACCAATCATCCCGCGTTGCGCTTGATTTCGTTTACGGGATCGACTGAGACTGGCCGTATCGTCGCTTCGGCGTGCGCCGAGCGTAATGCCATCTGTTCGCTCGAGATGGGCGGCAAGAACGCCATCATCGTGATGGACGATGCCGATATCGATCTAGCTGTGGAAGGCGCCATTTGG
>DATEWS010000151.1:0-8112 GCA_035257785.1 Pyrinomonadaceae bacterium | reverse complement strand
AATCTGTTTTCTATTCGCGCCTGCCTGGCTGGCGCGAATGCTCGGATTCGTCAGACTTGCTTTTGCTACCAGCAGCGCTCCGCGTGCGGAGTCAACTCTCTTTCTCGCGGCAGCCACAGCCGCCGTTTGTTGTTCCGCAGTCGAGCTTGCTTCTTTGCCTTTACGCTCAGACACAGCGCCAGTCGCGGCGAGGCGCGTATATGCGTCTCGATCGAAAGCGGCGATCCGATATGCCGCCTCTTGCTTCGCCAGTTCGGCTTCAGCCGCGACCACTTCACTTTCCGCTTGTCGCACTCTTCCCTGTGCGTCGGTGCGTGCTTGCTCGGTGAGCAACTCGCTCTGTCGCACCTGCTCCTGTAACACCGCAATCTGAGCCCTTGCAGCTTCCACTTTTGCTTCCGCATCGGAGACTGAGGCCTGGGCCTGTGATTCGCGCGCGCGAATTTGTTCATCGTCGAGTACGGCAATCACGTCACCGGCGTTGACCGTGTCGCCTTCGCGTACGCGCACTTCGAGTATTCGCCCACTGAACTTTGCGGCGATTGTGGAAACGTCACCTTCGATGCGACCGCTCAGCGTGATCACGTTCTGAGGTGGTCCACTCCTCGCCAGAAAGATCCGCCAGAACAGAAAGCCAGCGACGCCTAACACGACGAGAAAGATTAGACCGGGTAGCCACTGGCGAAACCTGGAACGACGCTGTGGTTTGGGTTTTTCAGTCATAATTTTCTTTTCCGTCCGCTCGAAGGTTTGGTTTTGCAAAGGTAGGCGAGTGAAAACTCAGCGATGTGATTTGCAATCAGATCAACCTGCGGTTGCGTCATTTTCATAGCTGGACCAAGACGGCTGATCACGGGCGCCGCGAATGCATAAAACAGGATTTGACCGATGATACTGTGCGCGCACAGACGTGTTTTCTGATGGTCGGGGGGCAGTTTCAACATCATGCTGAGTAACTGGCACATGCGTAGATAGAGAGGTCGAATGGCCTCGTTAACTACGACGTTCATGGCGGGGGTTGGTTTAGCGAGTTCGTGCGCAAAGATGCGAAAGTGCCAATCGCCGAGGTCCAGCCCGCGCAGGCTCTCGAGCCGCGTTTTAATAACTGCCCGCAGGATCTCTTCCGGCGGCGCGTTTTGATCAAATGCAGCGCGCACGGCGTCCAGCCTGGCCGCACGCATAGATTGCCTCACTACTTCCGTGTAAAGGCCCGTTTTGTCTCTGAAGTGGTAGTTGACGGCGGCGATATTCGCGCCTGCACGATTGCAGATTTGTCTTACGGTGGTGTGATGGAAGCCGAGTTCAGCGAACATCTCTCCGGCAGCGTCGATTAGACGCTCCCGGGTGCGGTCGCTGGCAGTCCCGCGTTGTGATGACATTCAAACAGAAATTTAAAACGCTTGTTTGAATTTGTAAAGCTCGCTAGCGTTTTGCTAGAGACGCGAAGATCGAGTTGATCATGCGCGAGTCTGCCGCGTCATCAATGAAACCAAACGTGCCCTCGTCTTTCATCTCGTGCGCGGCGCGGAGGAATGCGCCGAGTGCGACGCGAGCGAGCGTGCTGCCGACGCTGATGCGCTTCACGCCCATAGCTGTCAGGTCAGCAAGCGTTAGCTGCACGCCTTTAATACCCATCAAAACATTTACCGGACGATCGACCGAGCTAATTAGCGTTGTGATCTCGTCTCTGGTTGTCAGGCCGGGGGCGTACAGCACGTTCGCGCCGGCTTCCTGGTACATCTGCAAACGTTCGATCGTGTCTTTCAAGTCGGGCTTGCCGACGAGATAGTTCTCAGCGCGCGCTGTTAGCATGAAAGGAAAGGGGAGACTTTGGACCACCTCCGCCGCGGCTCTGATTCGCTCTGCTGCCAGTACGCGGTCGTAGATCGGATCTTCAGTGCGGCGCGTTCTGTCTTCGATTGAACCACCGACGGCTCCCGACGTTGCTGCTAAGCGGATGGTTTCCGCCGCGTCTTCAGGAGCGTCGCCGAAACCATTCTCGAGATCGATGCTGACCGGTAAACCCGTTGCGGCGACTACTTCCGCGGCGTGCGCGATTGTTTGGTCACGGCCAACCTGGCCGTCAGCCTTGCCGATCGAGAACGCATAGCCGGCGCTGCTCGTCGCGAGTGCTTCGAAGCCTGCGTGGGCCAGCAGGCAAGCGCTGCCCACGTCCCACGGGTTTGGAATAATGAACGTTCCTTCACGTCGATGAAGTTCGGCGAATGCGGCGGCGGTTTCAGCTTGGGTTGGCATATGTTCTCCTCATAATTGCGGTGGCAGTGCGAAAGTTCCATCGACTACCTGCACAAAGTTTCGTTCTTCACGGAGAATGATACGTTTGCTTTGCGCCATGGCGAAATTCTCCAGCGCCTCGGCGTCGGCCCGGAGGCGCGCGCGGTAGGTTTCATAGGCGGCGAGGCTGTCGAACGCGATCAATCCCCACGCGACATCGTTTGTGCCTTCATGCGGCAGGAAGTAACCGATCAGGTGCCCGCCGCACCGCGGAATGATGCGCCCCCAGTTCTCAGCGTAAGTTTTGAATTCGTCACGTTGAAACGGATCGATCTGGTAACGAATGATACAAGTGATCATGTTTTCTCCTTTACGGTACTGACCGCCTCCAAGTGTGACTCGTGGACTTATAGCACTTGTCGCGCAACGACGATTCGTTTATCATCGAAACGTGAATGCAGAACAATTCGATGAAGTCGCAGTGGCGCGGATTGCGGGGGCAATTGGCGAACCGGCGCGTGCGCGAATGCTTTTCTCGCTAATGGACGGGCATGCGCGGACGAGCACTGAGCTCGCAGTCGTCGCTGACGTCTCAACCTCAACCGCGAGCGCGCATCTCAATCGCTTAAAAGAAGAGCGACTGGTGACAGTGATCACGCAAGGCAAACACCGGTTCTACAGCCTCGATGGACCAAAGGTCGCGAGAGTGCTCGAAGGCTTGAGCGTCCTCGTGGATCAGCCGCGCCGGAAATTTGAACCGAACACCCCAACGCGTCTGCGTGCCGCGCGAGTCTGTTACGATCATCTCGCAGGTCACCTTGGAGTTTCATTACACGACCGCTTCAAGCAGCTCAAATGGTTGTCGAACGCGTCGGAAGATGCTTACGAGCTGACGGCCGGTGGCGTAAAGGCGCTCGAGTCTCTCGGCGTTGACGTCGCCGAGATGCGCAAGTTGAGACGACGTTTCGCGTATGCGTGTCTTGACTGGAGCGAACGGCGCCCGCATATCGGCGGTGCTTTAGGCTCTGCGTTGTTGCACGCCGCGCTGAAGAAAAAGTGGGTCACTCGAGATCTCGACAGTCGCGCGATTCGCGTGACCAACGTCGGACGACGCGAGTTGCTGGTGAGATTCGGAATGGAAATTTTATAATCCTTCGACTCACGAACTAACCATGACTTCAAAATCTTCCAAAGGCGCCGGCAAGGCGCGCAAAAGAAACGTCAGCGCCGACCCGATCTGCGAGTTTTACACGAGTCACCCGTATCCCCCGCCGATAGAAAACCTCGAACGCGCTCGCGAAATATATAAGGACGAGAATGTGCTGCGCGCCGAGTTCCATCTTTTGTGGCCGAATAAGGAATATCGCGCCGATCTTGACGTTTTGATTGCCGGATGCGGAACGTGGCAAGCCGCGAAGTACGCGTTTGTTCATCCCGCAGCGCGCGTGGTTGCAGTTGATGTCAGTACGACGAGTCTCGAACACACAGAGCGGCTCAAAAAAAAGCACAACTTAACGAATCTGACCACGAAGCAAATGGCGATCGAAAGCGTAAACGAGTTGGACTGGGCCTTCGATCACATCATCTGCACCGGTGTGTTGCACCATCTCGCTGACCCCGATGTTGGTTTGCGTGCGCTTCGTTCGGTATTGAAGCCGGCCGGCGCAATGTACCTGATGGTCTACGCTCCGTACGGCCGCACCGGCGTTTACATGCTTCAGGATTACTGCCGGCGACTCGGCGTCGGCACTTCGCAACAGGAGATTAACGATCTTGTCGCTGTGTTACAGCGGTTGCCGCCCCATCATCCGTTACTGGCTTCGCAGGGCGGCTCGAGGGAATTCATGAAGGGTGATGCGCTCGCTGATGCGCTGCTAAATCCGCGCGATCGATCGTATTCGGTGCCGGAGTTATTCGAGTTCATCGAACGCAATGATTTGACGTTTGGCCGCTGGTACTGGCAGGCGGCTTACTTGCCGCAGTGTGGCGCGATCGCGAACACTCCGCATGCCGCGCGGCTGGCCGCATTGCCCGCGTGCGAGCAGTACATCGAGATGGAACTCTGGCGTGGCTTGATGGCGAATCACAGTTTCGTGGTCCACCGCAATGAAAACGCGAAGGTTCACTTCGGCGAAGAGCTTTATTTGCGTTACGTGCCGGTTCGCATGCCATGGACCACCTGCATTCAGGAACGACTTCCACCCCGCGCCGCCGGCGTGTTAGTAAATCAAACGCATCTCTTTAACGATCTGTTTCTCATCATCGATCCAAAGGAGAAACAGATGTTTGACGCGATCGACGGCCGTCGCAGCATCGCGGCGATTGTTGAAAAAGTGAACGGCTCTGCACCGCATGCTCGCGCTTTCTTTGAGCAACTCTGGCAATACGACCAGGTCGTGTTTGACACTTCACAAGGCAATTAGCGCCGTTGGCGCTACTTCAGCGCTTCAACACGCCGGTTCACTTCTTCCCAGTTCACATTCTGTAAAAACGCGTCAACATACTTTCCCGCGGCGGCGCCGTAGTCCATGTGATACGCATGTTCGTACATGTCGAGAACCAACAGCGGGCGACCCATCGGAACGTTGTGCATGTGGTCCCACGACCAGTAATTGTGAAACTCACCCGTGTGCGCGTTTTGCGCGAAGATTACCCAGCCCGATCCGCCACCGAGCGCGTTTGCAGTTTTCTTAAATTCGTCTTCCCACTGCTCGTAACTGCCGAACCACTGTTTGATAACATCGAATGCCTTACCGCCGGGTTTCGGATCGCCCCCGAGATTTCCGAAATACAACTCGTGAAGCACTACGGAGCCACTGCGCACCAGCTCCTCGCGCTTGAGATCCCCATACATGTACGCCGGCAGATCTTTCTCTTTCAGCATTGCTGCCAGTCGTAGCTCGACGGCGTTGAGCGCCTTTACGGCACCGCCGTAATTATTCTCCCAGTGTGAACGGATGAGTTTTTCAGAAAGCCCTTTGAGCTTAGTCGGATCAAAGGTCAGAGGGCGCGGCTGATGTTGACCATGAAATGCACGCACCGCCACGTCCTGGCTTTTCGATTCACTCGAAACACTCAACACCAACCCCGCACTACCCGCAGCGAGGCGCGCGATCGCTTCTCTTCGTGACAAGTCTTTCATATCAACTCCTTGATTCAACTTGCATATCGCTCTTCAACAGTTAGAGCAAAAACAAGAGTGCCTATCAGTCCAATGATGCCGGCTATTACAAAAGGTACTTCAGGCGCTATCTTCCACAGCAGACCACCGATCGCCGCAGCCGGCGTGATGGAAAGACTGCGTACCAGATAATAAAGTCCAACCGAACGAGCGCGCAGCCCTTCGTGGGCGAAATCGACAATCATCGCTTTGCGCGAAGGTTCACCTATCTCACGCAATCCACCGATCATGAATGCAACAACAAGCAGCACTGGATTCGACGCGGCGACAATCGCGAGCGGAAAGGCAGCGAAGCTCAGAAAAGTAAGAATCACAAACGGCTTTCGTCCGACACGATCCGCAATCTTGCCGGCCGGCACGTAAACGAGGATTGAAGTAATCATCTGGATCGCAATGAGGGTTCCGTAACGCGTGACTGAGACGTGCTTCACGTTTGTCACATAAAGAATCGTGATCACTCCGGTCATGCCTTCACACGTTCTGATGATCACGTCGGAAACCAACAGGCGTTTCAAGACGGAGTGAAAGGTGCGCCACACGTTGCGAATGTTTGTGACTTGTGGCGCGGCGGACGTAAGTCTGAGATTGCTGATCAGGATCAACGTGAGGATCGCGAAGACGATGGAGATCGAAAGTGCGACGTGAACTCCGCTGACAACTCCCATTCGAGCGATCAGTGCGGCGCCGGCAAGCGGCGCGATCACGATCGGAACGCGCTTAAGTATCGACTGTAACGCGAAACCCATTGCGCGGCGTGCACGTGGCAATGAGTCGGCAATCACCGCAAAGATTGCCGGTGAAGCCATGCTTTGCCACGCCATTACGAGCGCGAGACCAATGAATAGAAAGGGCCACGAAGGGCTAACGAGAAAAATTAAATAACCAATCGCGGCGAGACTCACAAAGATCAGCAACGCTTGTCGCCGGCCCAGGTGATCTGCAAGCCACCCGCCGGGATACTGGTAAACCGCATCGAAGAAATCTTCCGCTGTTCCGTATAGACCAACTATCGGCGTGGTTGCGCCAAGCGCCTCCAGCAACTTGGGTACAAACTTCTTCCACAACTCTTCACCGAGGCCGAGCATGAACACGGCGGCTGAAGCGACCGAGACGTTTCGATCCAAACTGAGGTAGTCGACTAGCTGACTGCGAAAGTTTGACGTCTCGATCGAGTGGTTCATCGTTATAGCGCCGTTGGCGCTCTCTTTCCGACTTTTGACGCAACGCAAACCTCTAAACAGGTCGGTAACGCGCGGCAAGGAGGCCGGTGGCTTTCGAGAGATCGATGTCGGCGAGCAGTAGACCTTCTTCTCCGTAGGGTTGGTAGCAGAGTAACGTGCCGTCGGGTTGGACCACCGCCGACGTGGTTGGTGAACCGGCGCTCGCGTAGTTTACGGTTGCGAAATAGCAGGTGTTCTCGGCAGCGCGACACAGAGCAGCTTTTTCGTGAAACGTGTTTGCCGGATCAGCAAAGGTCGTCGGTCTGTAACTGCCGGGTTCCGCTTCGTGAAAGTGTGGATGGAAGACGACGTGTGCGCCGCGTTGAGCTGCATAACGAACCGTCTCCGGATAACGCCAACCTTCATGACAGATCGCCACGCCAAATTTGAGACTACCACTTTCGAACATTCGTCTGCCTGACCCATGCGTGTAGATGCTCTCTTCCGACGGATCGAGTTGAACTTTGTCTTGGAAGCCCGCGGTGCTTCCGTCTCGATTGATCACGAGTGCGGTAAGTACGACTGAGTCACCAATCATGCGTTCGGTTCCGAGAATGACGGTTACGTTTGCGTTCGCAGCCGCGGCGGCAATGCTGGACCACGCGCGTTCGAGAAACAGAGGATCGGGCGGCAACACTTGCTTGTTAACTGCTCTATAGCCGGGCACGAAGCATTCGGGAAAGCAGATGAGCTCGGCGCCGGCGCGTGACGCTTCGGCGATTGCCTGCTCGGCCAACGTAACAGACTCTTCGCGAGTTGCCGGGTAGCGAATGTTGGCGAGCGCGATTCGGCAGTTGCTCATTAACTTATTCCGCACGATCGCTGAGTTTTTCAGATTGCACTATCTTCATGAAGCTGAACTGGTAAATGCAGCAACCCAGGTGTCCGAACCGGCCTGGTTCCTTGGCGCGTTTGAAGCGGCCGACTGCAGTGATCTCCCAGGCGCCGAACCCTGAGATTTTGCTGTTGGTCTTTGCCTCTTCCGAATCGCCTTCCATGACGAACGACTTATCATAAGCGACCCATGTGCGGGGCTGGTCTATACCCTTATTGCACAGATCTTTGTCGTACAAGAAAGACGCCTCAAACCCATTGCCGTAGACGGCAGTGACTTCGATTACCTTGTCATCATATTTCTCAGGATGCTTGATGAGTTCGCAGTAGGTGACTTTGGGGATCGTGTTGTCATCGCTTTTGGCTCCTTGCGCGGCGCACGCGCAAGCGCTAAGGGCGATAAGAATCATGGTTAGGAATATTCGCATGGGGCAGTTCCTTTCGATCACAGTTGCGAACTTTGAATCCAAATACGCCGAAGGCGTTGGCTAATTCTAGCCCAGGGTTCGAGCGCAGCCAGAACTTTGGGGGTTATTCAATAAATTTTGAATTCAGGCAACTGTCGATCACTCACGAGGAAACTTTTTATCGAAAGCGCCGAAGGCGCAAAATATGAAAGCCAGGGGCTACTTTGTCGGGACG
>DATEWS010000150.1:0-13674 GCA_035257785.1 Pyrinomonadaceae bacterium | reverse complement strand
GAACGACTTGGACCAGTCCACGAGCCGTTGTCCTGTAGACCACCCATGATGTAATAGAACGGCATGCGATTGTCGGCGTGAATCTGGTAGAACTGGCCGAGCGGAATGTTGTAAACAGCTTCCCACGTGTCGCCGCCGTCGTAACTGACTGAAATGCCGCCGTCCTGACCGTGCCACATCCGTTTTGGATTTTTTGGATCGAGCCAGAGCGCGTGAAAGTCAACGTGAGTGCGGCCCGTAATCTCACGAAAAGTCTTGCCTCCATCAACCGAAGTGAAGAGGCTCGACGCGACGGCGTAGATGTGATTCTCGTTTGTCGGATCGACGCGCACGCGCGTGTAATAAAAACCACGCGAGACGATGTCAGTGTTTTTCGATTGGAGTTTGAAAGTCTCACCACGATCGTCGGATCGATAAAGCGTTCCGTCTTTTGATTCAACAATCACGTAAACGACGTTCGGATTACTCGGGGCGACGCGAACGCCGATGCGGCCCATCAGTTTCGGCAAACCGTTCGTCAGTTTGTTCCAGGTACGGCCGCCGTCAATCGACTTGTACACGCCGCCTTTCTCACTGCCGCTGTGATGCGTCCAGGGCTTGCGCTCGAAACTCCACATGCCCGCGTAAAGAATGTTCGGGTTCGTGGGATCGATCTCGAGGTCTGCGACGCCGTGCTGGTTGTCGATATAGAGCGTCTTGGTCCATGTCTTGCCGCCGTCCGTGGTCATAAACACGCCACGCTCTTCGTTGGGGCCAAACGCGTGGCCTAGCGCGCCGATGTAGACGATGTCAGGGTTCTGTGGATTGATGACGATCGCGGAGATGCGTTCCGTATCTTTCAGACCCATGTGCTGCCAGCTCTTCCCGCCGTCGGTTGACTTGTAGACGCCGTCGCCGAACGAGACGCTGTTGCGCACGTTTGACTCGCCCGTGCCGACCCAGACCACGTCAGGATTGCTCGGTGCGAGTGCGATGTCGCCGATGGAGAGTGTGCCCTGTCGTTCAAAGAGCGGTTTCCACGTGACGCCGCCGTTCGTAGTTTTCCAAACGCCGCCCGACGCGCTGCCGACATAGACCACATTCGCATCGCCGGGCACGCCTTCAACGTCGGCGACGCGGCCGCCCATCACTGCTGGTCCAATGCTGCGATATTGAAGTCGCGAGAATGCTTCTTCATACGGAGACTTTTGGGAGCCGCCGTTCTGTGCGAAGACGGTCGTGGCGAGCAGACAGAGAACGATCAGGGGACGTGAAAAGCGCATATTGATCTCCTTGGATTGCGGACTAACGCGGATGTGGCATATTTATAACATGACATTCACTCAAACCGAACGCACGAAGCTGAAGCGACTCCCAAACCGCGGCCATTTCGATCGCGAGACTGTCTACGGAATCCTGGACGAGGGTTTTATTTGTCACGTCGGGTTTGCGCCGGAGGGCAAACCGGTCGTGATTCCGACGGGATATGCGCGCGTTGACGACACGCTATACATTCATGGTTCGCAGGCGAGCCGGATGTTGCGAACGTTGTCGGGCGGTGTTGATGCGTGTGTGACGGTGACGTTGATCGATGGGCTCGTGCTGGCGCGGTCGGCGTTTCATCACTCGATGAACTATCGATCGGTGGTGATCTTTGGTCGTGCGACGCTGGTTGAAGACGCTCACGAGAAAATGGCGGCGTTGTTGGCGTTGTCGGAGCACATCGTGCGCGGACGATGGGCCGAGGTTCGTGAGCCGACGGAGCAGGAGTTGCGGCAGACGACTGTGCTTTCGTTGCCGTTGGTGGAGGCGTCCGCGAAGATTCGCAGCGGACCACCGCTCGATGATGAGGAAGATTATGCGATGTCTGTGTGGGCGGGCGTGCTGCCGTTGAGATTAGCGGTTGGCGAGCCGATCAAGGATCCGCGCTTGCCGGACGGGATCGAAGTTCCCGAGTACGTGAGGCATTACAAGCGTTAACTCTCGCGGCGGCGCAACGACGCGGCGTTAGCTTCTTCGTTGTGCCGTTGCGCCGCCGCGTGAAATTATTTTCGCAGCGCTTCCACTAACACACGACCGACTGAACTGCTCGGCGGCGTTATACGCAAAAGTGCAGAGAGTGTGGGCGCGATGTCAGTTGGCGATGCTGGTTCGAGGTAACGGCCGGGGGTGACACCCGGTCCCATGATGATTGTTGGGACGTGCGTGTCGTATGAGTATGGCGAGCCGTGAGTGGCCGTGATTGTTTCCGCCAGGTATTTGTACGGCTCGATCACGAGCACCGCATCCCCACTACGTGCGGGATAAAATCCGTGCAACGCACGTCGCTCGATTGGATCGGTCACTGAAGTAGCGCCGCGCATCAGTTGGTTACGTGTAAAGCAGCGCGCAATCCCCGGTACAGTAATCGCCGCACCGCAAACAATCTGCGAAAACTCATCAACGTTCACGGCATCGCGTCGCAGCGCATCGTAGTTGAAGTAGAGATTGTTGTTAATCATCCACTCGCGCATCGTGTTCGCTTCTTTGAACCGCAGCAGATAATCGCTCTGCGGTTTATAGCGGGCACTGAGCGCTTTTTCGATAGCCGCAAACAGGTCGGCCGCCTGAATACGCCCGCCGCCCAGTCCCAGCGCAGCCGCTTGTTCCGGAATCGGCGACACACCGTGATCCGCAGTGAACGCGACCAACGTGTTCGACAACCCCACACGCGCATCCACGAAATCGAGCAGCTTTGCGATCTCTCGATCGACTCGCAACGCCGCGTCCATCGCTTCCTGACTGTATGGTCCATAACGATGGCCGACGTAATCGTTTGCCGAAAAACTCACCGTGAGCACATCCGTGTCGTCGTCCTGGCCCAACTTTTCGTTCACGATCGCCTGCTGCGCAAAAGAATCGAGAATCTCGTTCAAGAAGGGCGAGTAGTCGAGGGCCCAGTAGAAAGTGTTGCCTGGCCCGGTAGCGCCGCCGGTGATGGTGTGCGGAAAGGCATTCGTGTCTCCGGCACTGGTGACGGTCTCCCACGGAGTCGAATCCGGGCCGGCACGTTTCAAGTATTCACTCTCGGGCAGTAAACGTTCCCATTTTGCGCCGAAGTATTTGTCTGCGGGCCGGCCCGCGTTGAAAGTGTTGACCCACGCAGGCAGCTCCTTGAAGTAGTAAGTCGACGACACCATGTTGCCGGTGGTTGTGTTGAACCAGTAGGCGGCGTTTGCATGACGACCGGCGGGAAGAATTGCTGAACGATCCTTGACGGAGATGCCGATGACTTTCGCTCGATCGTTGGTTACGAGTCGCAGTTCATCGCCGACCGTCGAAGACATCAGACGTGACGGGCTCGACGCAGTATCGTTTGGACCACCGCCGAGCAGTTTTACTGACTCATCTGAAACGCTTGTGATTCTTTTTCCCGATGCGCGGTCCAACCACTCATTACCGACGATGCCCGACTCGGCCGGATAAGCGCCGGTCATCATCGTTGCGTGTCCGGGCGCCGTGTACGTCGGCATGTGATCGTAGTTTGACTGCGTCCACGATGCTCCGTCGCGCAGCAGTCGTTTCAGACCATTGGCGACGAAGAGGTCGCCGAAGCGCTCGAGATAGTCGTAACGAAACTGGTCCACCGCGATCAGCAGGACCAGGCGAGGCCGGGTCCGTTGTTGCGATTGAGCAACGGACCCGAAAAGAAGGGCGATTGTTAAGAGGAAGACAAGGGGAGCTCGATACATGCGCCGCATGTTACTCGATCCGCAATAAATCCGTATAATCCGCGGCGTGTTACTCGTAGCGCAGCGCGTCAATCGGATCAAGCGCCGCTGCTTTCCGCGCGGGGTAGTAACCGAAAAAGATTCCCACCGCCGCAGAGAAGAGCACTGAGCCGATGATGGCCATCATTGAAACCAGCGTCGGCCAACCCAGGAATGCAGGAATCGCCAACGAGAGCGCGATGCCGAGAATGATACCAATCGTGCCGCCAGTTAGACTGAGCACGATCGACTCGATCAGAAACTGCGTGCGAACAGCAGATGAACGCGCGCCAATCGCCATGCGAATACCGATCTCGCGCGTGCGTTCAGTGACTGACACGAGCATGATGTTCATGATGCCAATACCGCCCACGAGCAGCGACACGCCTGCTATACATGCCAACAGGATCGTCATCGTCTTGCTGGTTTCGTTTGCGGCTTCAGCGATATCGGTCATGTTACGAACCGTGAAATCGTCCGGCTCATTCGAGGTTAGTTTGTGGCGCTGCCGCAGTAAGTCGCTAATCTGCTCCTGGGCCGTGTAAGTTGCATCCTGCGAGATCGCAGACACATAAGCGATCTGAACGCGGTCGCGTCCGAGGATCTTCTTTTGCACTGTTGTATACGGTGCGAAAGCGACGTCGTCCTGGTCACGTCCTTGAGCATCCTGTCCCTTCTTCGCCATCACACCGACCACACGAAACGGCAGATTATTTATGCGGACGTCCTGGCCGATCGGATCGGCGCCCGGGAATAGATTGTCGGCGAGAGTCTGGCCAATCACGAGCGTGCGAGCGGCTGTGCGAACGTCAGCATCAGTAAAAAAGGAGCCAGTTCCAACCGGCCACTTGCGAATATCAGGATACTGTTCACTGACACCCGTGAGGCCAGTGTTCCAGTTCATATTGCCGGCGACCATTTGCGATCGCGCGTTGACGGAAGGTGTAACCATGGAGACGCTCGGCACTTCGCGTTTGATCGCATCGAGATCGTCGACTGTCAGTGTGTTGGTGCCGGTGTCGCCCGTACCACTACGCACGCCGCCAACGTTCTGCGCGCCCGCGCTCACGAAGAGCAGGTTGGTGCCGATGCTCTCGATCTGTGCCTGGACTGAAGCCGAGGCACCCTGACCAATACTCACCATCGCGATGACGGCGGAGACGCCGATGATGATGCCGAGCATAGTCAACGCAGCGCGCATCTTGTTTCGAATAAGAGCGCGAAAGGCGACGCGAATGATCATTAAGAGAGTCATTGTTTAATTTCCGATTGCCGATTTACTCCTCGTCATCATCATCATCGTCGACGATGACAGGCAGGTGCTTCAGTTCTTCTGCTGCGTTACGCGGCTTTTCAATTTCTCGATCCGACTTGATCTTGCCGTCCTTGAAGACGACCACGCGGTGCGCGTACTCAGCGATGTCGGGCTCGTGCGTAACCAGAACGAGCGTGATGCCACGTTCGCGATTCAGACGCTGAAAGATCTCCATCACTTCGACTGAAGTGCGCGAGTCGAGATTACCCGTCGGCTCGTCGGCGAGAATCAACGCCGGATTGTTGACGAGTGAACGCGCGACCGCGACGCGCTGTTGTTGTCCGCCTGACAACTGGTTCGGATGATTTTGTTCGCGTCCGCTGAGTCCGACTGCGGCGAGCGCTTCCAGTGCGCGCTCGTGACGCGTGGCTGAGTCGACGCCGAGATAAAGCATCGGCAGTTCGACGTTTTCCAGTGCCGACGTGCGCGACAGCAGGTTGAAGCCCTGGAATACGAAGCCGATCTTTTTGCAACGAATATCGGCGCGCTCGTCTTTCGACATTTGAGAAACGTCTTCGCCGTCGAGAATGTACGTACCGCGCGTTGGGCGATCGAGACAGCCGATAATGTTCATCGTCGTCGATTTGCCCGAACCCGAAGCGCCCATGATGGCCACGAACTCGCCTTCACGAATCGTCAGCGACACGCCGCGCAGGGCGTGAACTTCAACATCGCCCATCGTGTAGGTCTTGTGAATGTGGTCCAACTGGATCACCGTTCGCGGCTCGGGAACCTCAGCGCCTAACGCGATCCCCGGCTGAAACCCTTGTTGAATTTCTAAGGCTGTTGACATCGTCATTTCCCTACATTCATCCAGGTTACCGTCTCGGGCCTCCGCCACCTGCGCCACGCGGTGCGCCACCGAATCCTGGCGGTGTTGAATTCGTCGTGCGGTTTGTGCTCGACACCTGCTGGCCTGTGATGACCATGTCGCCTTCCTTCAAATCGCCATCGACGACTTCAGTTGCCGAGCCATCGCTCAACCCAACTGTGATCCTGCGACGCTGCGGTTTCCCATCCTGGCCCAACACCCAGACAACACGCACCTGACCTGGCAATACTGGCGCTGATGCCGGCGCAAAGTTGCTCTGGCCACCATTGCCACCTTGGGCGCTGTTATCGCCCTGCTGCTGGCGCCTGCGTCCCTGCCATTGCTGACCCTGCCCCTGAGCTCCTGCACCTGCTCCTGAATCACTGCGCTGCGGTGTAAAGCGAAGCGCCGAATTCGGAACCTTCAACACGTTGTTCCGCTCGTCAATCGTAATCGTCAGATTCGCCGTCATGCCCGGTTTCAATTTTTGATCCGGATTATCAACATCGATCACGACGTTGTACGTCACGACGTTCTGCACGTTGACAGGATTCAGACGCATCTGTTCGATCTTTCCTTGAAATTCCTTGCCCGGAAACGCATCGACCGAAAACTTCACTGACTTCGCCTGCTCAACCAGACCAATATCAGCCTGGTCGATGTTCGCGATGACCTGCATCTGCGTCAGGTCGTTCGCGATCGTGAAAAGCGTTGGCGCCGAAAGACTCGCAGCCACTGTCTGACCGACATTCACATCGCGCGATACGACAACACCATCGATTGGTGACGCGATCGTCGTGTGACTCAAATTCACTTGCGCCAAACTCAATGCGGCCTGTGCCTGCTGAACTTGAGCCGCAGCTTGCTGCACCTGCGCCTGTGACTGCTGAACCTGCGCCTGCGCCTGCTGAACAGTTGCCTGCGACTGTGCGATACCAGCGCTCGATGACGATTGCTCCGAGATCTTCGCCTGATTCAACTGCGCGACTGCCTGGTTGTACTTCGCTTCCGCAGTTTTATATGCAGTCATTGCAACGTCGTAGTCTCTTTGCGCGATAACACCCGCTTTAAGTAACGACTCCTGCTGTTTCAAAAGACTGAGGGCATCGTCCTGTTGCGCTTTCAACACAGCAACGTTAGCTTCAGCACCTGACACACCCGCCTGATTGTTTTGCACTGTCGACTTGGCAGCGAGATTTTTCGCCTGCGCATCCGTGACGCCCGCGCGCGAGTTAACTACCCCTGCGCGCGCATTAGCCAAGCTTGCCTTGGCTTGTTCAAGATTTGCGCGTGCCTGATCAACCTGCGCCTTGGCTTGCGACGGATCGAGTTGCGCGATCACTTGTCCTTTTTTAACTGTCGAATTGAAGTCGGCATACAAAGCGGAAATCGTTCCCGAAGCCTGGCTACCGACCTGAACTGTCGTGACTGCCTGCAACGCGCCGGTTGCCGTCACGGTGTTGCGAAGGTTTCCTCGTTCGACTCGCGCGGTCAGATACTGCGGAGTGCTCGAGTCGTCGCCCCAAAAATAAAAACCGGCGAGCACGATGGCTGCCATAAAACCGCCGCCAATTAATAATTTCATTTTGCCGGCCAGCAACCTGGTCCAAAACTGTTGTATCCAGCCAAGCCGTCCGCCTGTACTGATTCCACCCACTAAAGGTTGTTTAATTGTTTGAGTCGACATTGTTTTCTTTCCAAATTTCGATTGCGATTGCCAATTTGGCCTCAGTGCCACACCTTCTCAGACACTCGTGTGGCAATATTGGTTACACCCTTTTCGCCACCCCAATAAATTGGCAATTACCGGGCCATTTCTCACGCAACGGCGCAATGATGAACGAGGAATTAAACAGCTCGTGTAACCATTCGCTGCCGCCGGGTGTCTTAGTTTTCGGAAAGCTCCCCTGGAGTCAATTAAGAACACTTAGGAGTAAAGAAACAGAGATGAACATAGGACGGTTTAAGACAGTTGCAATAGCTACTCTCTCGGCGATTGCTTTGGCTGCCTCGATTGCCGTTGCCCAGACAGTCACCAACACTCAGGGTGACCAGCAGGGCACACGCGCTGAACGGCGTGGTTTTCGAGGTCAACACAAAGGACATGGCTGGGGAGGAATGCGCGATGGTGGATTCTTCCGGCAGCTTAATTTAACTGATGACCAGAAGGCTAAGATCAAAACGATCCGTGAAAACTCAGCCGCTCAAAACAAACCCCTGCGCGAACAGCTAAGAGCGAAGCGCCAGGAGTTGCGCCAGGCGAGCGAAGGCGGTACGTTCAACGAAGCACTGGCTACTCAGAAACTGACGGAAATGGCGAGCCTCGAGGCGAAGCTGATGGGTGAACGATTTAAAGTACACCAGGAAATGCTTTCCGTTTTGACGACTGAGCAAAAAGCCCAGTTGGAACAGTCGAAAGCGCAGTTCAAAGGCCGTCGCGGCGGAATGCGCAATCACGACGAGGAGTAAGCGTTTCCCCCACGGAGTTGGCGGATTCGTTTTTTGAAGGGTCCGCCATCCGTTAAGCCGATGAGGACCGCAACTGGCGAGTGGGCTCGAACAGGCCTTGGACTTGGACCTGGCGCGTCAGGCGCAGGATGGCGACGAGTCTGCCTTTGCGGAGATTGTCAGACGTTACAGCCCGCGCGTGTTCAGCGTGGCCAGCCGGTTCTTCCGGCAGCGAAGTTTGGTTGAGGAAGCGGCGCAGGAAGTTTTTTTGAAAGCGTTTACCCAGCTTGGGAGCTTTGAAGGCCGCGGCTCCATTGAAGGCTGGTTAACACGAATCGCGACCAACACCTGTTTGAATATGATCCGGAGTGCGAAGCGGCGGCCGGAGTTAACGGTTTCGGATCTCACGGACGACGAGCAACAGTGGTTGGACCATCATGCCGGTGGTGATGGTAGTGAACAACGTTCGGTTGAAAACGATCTAGTGGCAACTGATCTCGCCGACAGAGTGTTGTCAGTGTTGTCGCCGGAGGATCAGCAGGCGCTGTTGATGATCGACGGTGAAGATGCGTCGGTCAAGGAGGTGGCTGAAGCCACGGGATGGTCGGAGTCGAAAGTTAAAGTGCGGGCGTTTCGGGCGCGAAAAAAGGTTCGTGAGGCGATGGAGAAGTTGTTGAATAGAAGGTGACAAATGAAAGACAAGCACATCATCGACATTCTGGATAACACTTCGATCGCGAGTCTGTCTGAGAGCGAGTTGAGCGAGGTTCAGGCTCATGCGCAAGAGTGTGTGTCATGTCGTGAAGCTTACAAAGCGGCACGACTCACGAGCGTAGTGTTGCAGAGTCGTGTTCAGGCGAAGATTGAACCGTCACCATTTTTTCACACGAGGGTAATGGCGGCATGGCGAGAACAGCAGACGGTGGAAAGCGTGCCGGCAATGCTGCGGTTATGGAAATCGGCGCGAGCGATCGTGTCATCCATGGCTGTGACCACCGCTGCACTCGCCGTTTTGAGTTTCGTCCTCCCGGCGCAAACGACGCCGCTGAACGATCAAACGGCGTCGGTGTTGTCGGCAGAGTCAGTGATTATGGGCCAGGGCAGTGACGACCAGATGAGTTACGAGCAGGTGCTCAGCACCATTTACGAAGATGACGACGACGTGAGGTAGTCTATGACCAACGTAATCAAGAACAGGTGGCAAGTTAGGATTGCGGCGTTGATCATCTTCGTGCTCGGCTTCACCGCCGGTATTCTGGCGCTCAACGTTTATCGTCGCGTTCGGCCGTTTGGCGGCAATCGCATGGACGAGTTGTCAGAACGGTTACAACTCACGGCGGATCAAAAGACGAAAGTGCAGGAGATCTTCAGCGACACGCGCGAGCAGATTCGTAGCGTGCGCCGCGAGATGGAGCCGCGCATGAATGAGATTCGTCGGCAGGCGGATGGGCGTTTGCAGACCGTGCTGACACCGGAGCAGTGGCAGCAGTTTCAGAAACTTCGTGACGAACGCCAACGTCGCGGCCGTGGCCCACGGATGAACACGGATTAAGGACGGATTAGTGCCTTCAGTACGCGTCCGTCGGAGACATCTGCGAGCGCTTCGTTTGCTTCTTCCAATCCGTATGAAATCAGTTTCATCTGTGTCCACGCTTCCGGCCTTTGCGAGACGAGCTGGGCGGCGCGATAGAAGTGGGAAAACTCAGATCCCCAACAGCCACGCACGTCGAGATGTTTCTTGTTTAGATCCAGATGAGGATTGAATGAAACCTCGCCGTGATCTGTGTATTGCCCGACAACGACGACCGTGCCCGCATCGCGTGCGAAACGCATCGACTGCACGACAGCCTCGGGCGCGCCAGTGGCTTCAACCACAACATCCGCGCCCCGTCCGCCACTATTTTCTAATACCCAACCTAATCGCTGCGCTTCGTTATGAGTCTCGATATTCAGCGTCGCGGTTGCGCCGGCGTGAATAGCTGCGTCGAGTCTCGCCTGTGGCGCGCCGATGCAGAGAACACGAAAAGCGCCACGCATTAGCGCAAGCAGTATCGCGTTAATTCCGACTGGTCCAGATCCGAGCACTAAAACAGTGTCGCCGATCTTTATATCGCCGCGTTCAACAGCATGAAGCGACGTCGGCAACGCACAGCCACCAGCCATAAATATTTCCGGCGCGGCATCGAGACGAATGCAGCGCGTGCCTGGCTTGAGGTAAATGTGTGTAGCCCAACCGCCGCAGAGTCCGTCGTCGAGCCCGTAAGTGATTCCATAAACCTTCCGCTGCGGGCAGCGCGTGCCCGCTTTCGCGACCAGGCAATACCAACAAGCGTTACACGTTCGATGAACGTCGAGAAACGTGACTTGATCGCCTTCGCTGAAGCGGCTGCCTTCAACGTCGAGTAACTCGCCGCGAATCTTCTCCAAACGTCCGACGGAAACATGTCCGGGAACCAACGGATACGGCACGCCCGCGAGTCGTCCCTGTTGCAGGTAAACGTCAGTGCCGCAAACTTCCGAGACTTCAACGGCGAGCAGCGCAGAGTTCGGTTCGAGATCAGGTTCGTTAACTTCACGCACCTCGACGCGTGCGTTTGGTTCGGGAATTACGGCGACAAGTGACATGACGCGAAGAATACTGTATAACGACTCTCCCGCTGAAACTCATAAAGGTAGGTTCCCCTTTGTGCCAGAGAGCCGACATCGAAAAGTAAACAGAGCCAGAAAGCGACCGCGAGTCGCGCATGCAAATCCAAGCACCAGCTCCAGCTCGCCTGCCAGTAATCAAAAGGTGAGATTGGTCGCGATCATAGTCATTGTCGCGCTCGCGGCTTCTGCGGCCGCGTATGTCATCTCGAGTCGCCGCAGCAGTTCACAGGCCGGACCCGAGATCACGACTCCTTCGGGATTGAGGATCCAGGATGTCAAAGTCGGCGATGGGCCAAGCCCTAAGCCCGGCCAAACGGTGAGTGTGAATTACACCGGCTGGTTGGAGAATGGGAAAGAATTTGACAGCTCTTCTAAACACGGAGGACCAGCCCAGTTTCAGATTGGCCCCCGCTTAATCAAAGGTTGGAATGAGGGTCTAGCGACGATGAAAGTCGGCGGCAAGCGCATACTGTTTGTCCCTAGCAATCTCGCGTACGGCGTCAGTGGCCAGCCACCTGATATTCCGCCCAATTCCAATCTAAAGTTCGAGATCGAGCTGCTCGGCGTCAGGTAAACAGATGTCTTGTTCGTTGCAATAAGGTTGTGTTTTCGCCGGCCTCTCCCTGTTGTCTGGCCAGTGGTGTAGATTGAACTTTGGGGAGGGCTCACAATGAACAAATTAGTACTGGTTTCTATACTTGTGTTGACGTTGGCCACTGGAGTCTTTGCGCAAGGCAGAGGTCGTGGCGGTGGTGCTGGAGGCGGTCGCGGCAGTGGTGGCAGCGGTGGTCCACCTCCGGGAGTCGGCGTCGATCGCGGCATCGGTAACGCTTCGAGTCGTTCGGGTGGTCGTTCGGATGATGGTCTGGGTAATGCCTCGACGCGATCCAACGGTCGTTCTGATGACGGACTCGAACGCGCTCGGCAGGCAAGTTCAAACTTGCGTCACGCCGACGACGATCTGCGAGATCATCCGAATCTGCCGCGTGCGTTGCACACGAATGCGAACGATCTGCGTGCTGGTTATCAGACAGCCCTCGCGACGAATCCTAATCTCACATTTGGAAACTACGTCGCGGCAACGCGCCTGGGCCAAAATCTCAATCGGAGATTCCCGAACATTACGCGCGACGCGATTCTCAACGGGCTTGCTTCAGATAGAAGTCTGGGTCAGACGTTGCAGGACCTTGGTCTAACTAGTGACGAAGCGAAGGAAGCAAAGAAGCAGGCGGAGCGAGAGATCAAAGAAGCACGCAAGAAGGACTAGTATAGAGGAGCAGGGGCAGTTAGCAGGAGCAGTGCTCCTGTATGCTGCTCCTGCTCCATCTTTGTGGTTGCCTCTCATTTGTGGGAGACTCTAACCATGAGTGAAGACAGCCTTACGATCACCGATAATCGCACCGGAAAACAGTATCAATTACCAATTCAGAACGGCACGATAAAGGCCATGGATCTGCGCCAGATCAAGGTCTCGAACGACGACTTTGGACTGATGACCTACGATCCGGCGTTCATGAATACTGCTTCGTGCAAGAGTCGCATCACGTTCATTGACGGCGACAAAGGCATCCTCGAATACCGCGGCTATCCCATCGATCAACTCGCCGAGAAGAGCACTTATCTCGAAGTCGCTTACCTTCTCCTCAACGGCGAACTGCCCAACAGCGCGCAACTTGCTGAGTGGACCAGGAACATCACCTATCACACCTTCATCAACGAAAACATCAAGAAGGTGATGGACGGTTTTCACTACAACGCCCATCCGATGGGAATGTTTGAAGCGACGCTCGGCGCGTTGTCGACTTTTTATCCCGATGCAAAAGATATCTTCAACATCGAGTGTCGTTGGAAACAGATTTATCGTCTGATTGCGAAAGTGCCGACGATTGCGGCTTTTGCTTTTCGTCACAAGATCGGAATGCAGTATTCGTATCCCGACAACGATCTGACTTACGAAGGCAACTTCCTGAACATGATGTTCAAGACCACGGAGTTGCAGTACAAGCCGGATCCGGTGCTTGAACGCGCGCTGACGGTGCTTTACATCCTGCACGCGGATCACGAACAAAATTGCAGCACGAATGCGATGCGGAGTATTGGGAGTGCACACACGGATCCCTTTTCGTCACTTGCGGGTGCTGCGGCTGCGCTTTATGGTCCATTGCACGGCGGCGCGAACGAGATGGTGCTGCGCATGTTGAAGGAGATTGGTTCGGTTGAGAAGGTGCCGGATTACATCAAGCGCGTTAAGGCGGGCGAGTTTCGACTAATGGGTTTCGGTCATCGCGTTTATAAGAACTACGATCCGCGTGCTCGTATTATCAAGAAGGTGGCATACGAAGTTTTTGAAGTGACCGGAAAGGACCCGCTGCTGGACATCGCGCTGGAGTTGGAACGGATCGCGTTGGAAGATGAGTACTTCGTGAAGCGAAGGCTGTATCCGAACGTTGATTTCTACTCGGGAATTATTTACCAGGCGATGCGTTTCCCGGTTGATATGTTTCCGGTGATGTTCGCGATTCCGAGAACGTCAGGCTGGCTCGCGCAATGGGTCGAGATGCTGGACGATGAAGATCAAAAAATCGCGCGCCCCCGCCAGATCTACCTCGGCCATCGTACGCGAGACTACGTTCCGATCGAATCAAGAAAGTAGGAGCAGGAGCAGACAGCAGGGGCAGGAGGAGACAGCAGGGGCAGGAGCAGACAGCAGGAGCAGGCATTTC
>DATEWS010000149.1:0-3759 GCA_035257785.1 Pyrinomonadaceae bacterium | reverse complement strand
GTCGCCCTTGCGCTGGCGCATTGCCTTCATCACCGGCTGACGGAAACCGAGCCACTGCGAATCGTGTGTTTCGTAAGAATGAAGATCGTGTCGCTCAGAGCCGACGCCCATCGGCAAAACGTAGTCAGCGTAGTAAGCGGTTTCGTTCCACGTCGGTGTGAGTGCGGCATAACAGCCGATGAGATCCGGATCGGTCAACATCTCGATCCATGAGAAACCGTCAGGGTTGGTCCATACCGGGTTGTAAACGCGCGTGAAGTAGACGTCGATTTTGGCGCGGCCGTCTTTCAGCAAGTGCGGCAGCAGAAATGACATCTCATTCATCGAGAGCGGATACTCGCGGGGCCACGTCGTTTCGTTCCACATCTTCGGGTGAGGCGGCGTATAGATCGGACGCGGAACAAACTTGTTCCACGCATTCGGAAAAACACCGCCTTCGGTCGCCACTGCACCGAGCAACGCATTCAACATAAAGAGACAACGGGCAACCGCCCAACCACCGCTTACGCCGGATGCAACGCTGCGCCAGTTGTGAGTCGAGAAACGCGTTCCCGCGGTCGCAACCAGCTTCGCAATCTCTTCTAATACTTTTCCGTCGACACCTGATTCTTCCGCCGCAAACTCAAACGTGTAATCGCTGTAGATCTGTCTTAATCGTTCCTCAAAATCCTTAAAATCCGCGGCACTGCTTCCTTCCGCTGCTAAAAACTCCCTCCAGTTCCACCATCGTTCAACAAACTCACGGTTGTAAAGATTGTTCTGGATCAAATAGTTCGCGATCGCGAGCAATATCGCCGCTTCGGAACCCGGATACGGCGAAACCCAGTAGTCAGCGTGAGTCGCAGTGTTCGAGAGACGCGTGTCAAAGACGATCAGCTTCGCGCCATTTGCCTTACCGTCAATCACGCGTTGCGCGTGGGGATTGAAGTAGTGTCCTGACTCGAGATGGGCACTGATCAGCAGGATGACTTTCGCGTTTGCGTGATCCGGGCTGGGACGATCGAGGCCCATCCAGAGTTGATAACCTTCGCGACTGCCGGATGAGCAGATGTTGGTATGTGAGTTGTGCCCGTCAATTCCCCACGCCGCGAGTATGCGTTCGGTGAACCCGTCTTCGCCGGGGCGGCCGACGTGATACATGATCTCGTGACGCCGGTTTTCGAGAATCGCATTGCGAATGCGCGTGGCTAGAGTGTCGAGCGCTTCGTCCCACGTGGTCCGTTCCCACTTTCCTTCGCCACGTTTGCCAACGCGCTTCAATGGAAAAAGAATTCGATCGGGATCGGTGACTTGATTCAGTGTCGCTGGTCCCTTGGCGCAGTTGCGACCACGCGACCCGGGATGTTCCGGATTACCTTCGAACTTCTGAACTTCACCAGTGACTTTGTCTATGTAAGCAAGTAATCCGCACGCCGATTCGCAGTTGAAACACGTAGTCGGCACGAGCGAATAGTGCCTTTCCTTTCTCTGCGGCCACGCTCGCGAATCGAGCTCGGTCCAATCATCCCACCTCTCCTTCGGCGGAAACGCCGCCAGGTGACTGCGACTCGGACCCGGGTAAAAGGTTTCTTTCTTCGTCATGCGTCAAGCCAAAAACGGGCCACAAAAAGGCACATAAGGGCACAAACAATTCGTTGAAGATTGAAGGTTTTTATTTTTGTGCATTGTGTGCCTTTTTGTGGCTCCTTTTTCGTGGCCCTTTCAAGCAAGTGGCACGGATTGGCCGGCCTGGACGTACGCGTTCTCGAAGAGCATCAGGCCGATCAGTGCCAGTGGTACGCTGCCTACGCCGATAGATGTGTTCAGAACGCCGAGCGCGGCGAGTAGGGGCAGGATGCCGCCGAGAAATGACAGGATGACCCCCACCCAGAAGTCGACTTTGTAACGACCCTGCACCATTTCCCAGATCGCGAGCCGCGCGTGTGCAGTCGGATGCGTTAGCGAAACTTCACCCCAAACCATAAGCAGGTGGATCACACTCGTAATCCCCAGTGCCCAAAGTAATAAGTTCTCATCATAGCCCGCGAGATTGGTGAATCGATTGACCGGTACTTTGTTCCTCAACAGGACCAGCAATACAGCCGAACCCAGGAGCAGCGCCTGAAAAGCGAGATGTGGTGGTAACAACGGGTTTTGCCACATGTCGCGCGCTTTCGCCTGCGCAAAAAGATACGCGGTATAAACTGCGGTTAGGATCGATAAAGGAAGCCCCGCAATCATCAGCCATATCTGAAACGACCTCCATCCCGCCAAACTCGCGATGAAGTGCAGGGCCAGCACTAACGTGTATCCCGCGATGATGAACGCGCCCTTCACTAACCAACTACGCCACTGCGGTCGCGTGAAAATCAGATAGAAACGTTCCGGATGTTCAAGGTCCCAGAGCAACAGAGCGCCCGTTATCGCCAGGAATCCGCCGGAGATGATCGGTGTGGACCATAGCCAAACAGAGTTGTTAATTCCCAGCGCTCCGAGCAGCACGAGCAGACACGCAACCAGATAAACTCCTGAAGCAATGCCTTTGGTCCATGTATAGAGACTGACACGCCAATCCCACGGGATCGAATGCGCCACGTCGTACGACAACAGCGCCGCCGCCGAAGAGTTGTTGAAGTTTGGATTACCTGAAGTCACGTAACTCGAACCTTCCTGTTGCTCGCTCCACATGAACAGCCCACCTTCAGGACGTCTGGCCGCGAGCGGATCGAGCGTCGCTTGGTGCGCGCCTTTATAGAAGAGTTTCGGCAGCGTCTCTTTTTCCGGGCGTCGCACGGTAACCGTGTCGCGATTGATGATCTGCGCGACATACGAGTCAGGGTCGTTCATGTCGCCGACCAGAATCGCCTGAGTCGGACAAACGACTACGCACGCCGGCTCGAGTTGCATATCGATGCGATGCGCGCAGAAATTGCACTTCTCGGCCGAGTGATCTTCGGGATTTATAAAGATCGCATCGTAAGGACACGCCGCCATGCACGCCTTACAACCGATACAGATCGACTTATCAAAATCGACAATGCCGTCGGCGCGCTTGAACATCGCCGTCGTCGGGCACGCCGTTACACACGGCGCATGCGCGCACTGATTGCAGCGCGTCACCTGATGAGCGCGGCGCGCCTGCGGAAAAACTCCGATGTCGACGTGTTTGACGTAAGTGCGAGTGACGGAAAGCGGAACAATATTTTCCGACTTGCAGGCGGTCGTGCAGGCATGGCAGCCGATACAGCGCGTGTGGTCAATTACCTTGGCCCACTGAATCGGGTCCGCTCGTTCCATCATAGAAGCTCCTGGGAAGAAGCGAGACTATAACATTTCCGCGGACGAGCGACATTGACAAAACTCCTCAGGCCGTACGACAGTAGGCAGGCTCATTCCTGGAGGTCCTTGATGCGTCATAAATTCCTGCTTTTATTCCTGGCGCTGGTGACGACGGCGGTTTTGATTTCGTGTAACGCGATCGATCAAGTCGCCAAAAACCAGAACAAAACTCAACTCGGTCCGGAGACGACCTACGCCGACGGCGCGCGTCGAGTCACAATCGATGAACTCGAAAGGTTGATGAAGAACAACGAGGCCGTCGTGATTGACGTTCGTAGTCAGGCGGCGTTCGACGCAGGTCACATTCCCGGCTCAAAACTCATTCCCTCAAACGAGATCCTGAACCACATAAACGAGCTACCGCGCGACAAGATGATCGTGACGTACTGTTCTTGACAGAACGAACATACGTCCGCCGGTGCGGTGGTCGCCCTCAAAGCA
>DATEWS010000148.1:0-2863 GCA_035257785.1 Pyrinomonadaceae bacterium | reverse complement strand
CAACAACCGTCCTTTAACGTCGCCGGCATCAAGCCGTATGACAAAGCCGTGCCCGGACAAGTCATGGAAGTCTTGCTTGAGGGTTTGGGTTCTAACGCGGCACCGATGCCGTTACCAGCGACAAACTTCAGCGTTGAAGTTTCGCAAGACGGTGTTAGTCAACTCGCTAAGGTGCGCATCGCGAAGTTTACGATGATCAGTGAGAGCAAACCCGACGGCTCAAAAACGATTGACTTCGCTGGAGTGAAGATGCGGCCTTATCACGCAGTGACTTTCGTGGTCCCGAAAGGACTCCATCCTGGCGCGGCCGAAGTCGTCGTCAGTTTTAAAGGTCAACGTGGAAATCCGGTCGGCATGGAAATTATCGAAAAGCCTCTGCGTCCGGTGGTGGGAACCATGTCGGTGATGGCCGTGGGTGGCATGCCTCCTGATAGAACGTCGGCAAAACTTGAAGGGAACGATTTGGGCTGGAGACTCGAACGTGGCACGACCGCCCAACTTCACGTCAGCCCGTTAGTAGATCCTGACGATCCGAATTCCGCAATTCTCATCAGTTTCAAACAAGGCGGGAACGAATACGAAGCAGTTACACGAATCAAGAGCACTCCTTCAGGAGTCGAAAACCGCGGACGCAACATGGGTTTCATGGCGGCACGCGAAGAGTTGGAAGTGGATGTTCCTGCGGCGCTGACGTTAGGCAAAGCTGAAGTCGAAATACGTTTGAAGGCAAATGGCGAGCTCAGTGATCCGGTAAAGATGACCGCTACGATCACCGACGTGACTCGGGTAGCTGAAGCTCCGAATGAGAGTGCGCCGCGGGTGTTGGCGGTGACTCCGAAACGAGTCGGCGCCGGACAGTCGCTTATGATCTCAATCGATCAGCGACGCACGCTCGAGCCGTCGCCGAAACAAACACAAGTGATAATCGAGCAGGATAACGCGCGATATATCGCAACGGTTGAAAAGAACTCAGCACAGTTTGGTCCAAGCAAAGCGCCCGACGGGCCTGTTGGGTTGTTTGTTAGAACAACGCGCCAGTTCACCGGCCACGTTCAGCTTCGCGTGCTCAATCCTTTGCGCGGTGAGCAAACGGGACTGAGCGCGCCGGTGCCGCTGGAGATCGTGGATGAAGTGCTTCCGCCGGAGTTAATCGGTGTCAGCGAATCGACAGACGCTGAACTCGACCGGCTGAGACAAATGGACGCGATGCAGAAAGAAGCAGGAAACGAGTTTCATATGTATGACCCCAACCGGCGCTATCTCACGATTCGCGGTCAAGGCATCGATTACAATCCGAAATTCGTCCGCATCACACTCGAGCAGGCTGACCAGAAAATCACACTTGCACCTACTGATTTCGCAATCTACTCAAACGAGGGCGTCATTATCAGATTGCCGAAAGACGTGAAGGCAGGCAACTACAATTTGACGATCGAAAACTTCGGCGGCGATAGATACAGCACCCCGGTCACGAAATCGTTCGTACTACGACAGCGCTAATAAAATAGCTTCGTTCTTGATGGCCTCGTCCCAATCGGCTTCTTGCAATTCGTCATAGGTCGAAGGATCCAGACCTTCGTATAAATAAATCCACATCGTGAGCTCTCGAGGGTAATCGAGCGCTGCTGCGACCTTGAAAATCCTGCTGCATCCGTCGAGTGGCGCCAGATCGTTCGCCAAAATCTGTCGCGCGAGCTCACGAGCATACTGGCGCAAACACTCGCCTGGTTCCGGCATGGCCCAACCTAAATCTCTCATACACCGTTTGAAATAATCATCGACTTCCGACGAGTATAAAGGTTTCTGCAAGGAAGCGAGGATGCGAATGTTCTTTGAATCCACATCCGACTCCAGACACGTTACGGCCCACCTGACATAATCCTCAGACGTCGCCAATCCCAGGTGGCTCTCAGCCAAAAGCTTGTTCGTTTCAAAATTCATCAGGCCGATCACCTTGACTCAATGCGCCTTTGTGCATAAATTCAACCCGCCACACATTTCACCATTTCTATTGGCGAGGAGTCTACACATGTACAAAAGATTGCTGACGAGCCTGGTGGTGCTTGCTGTGCTCAGCATTGTCGCACTGGCTCAAACACCTCCGGTCAAAACGCATTTGAAGGTCGGCGACGCTGCGCCTGATTTCACGCTGCGTGCGACCGACGGAAAGACGTACAAGCTTAGTGATTTTAAAGGAAAGAAAAACGTCGTACTGGCGATTTATGTACTGGCGTTCACCGGTGGTTGAACGAAGGAGTTGAAGGCGTATCAGGCTGATATCGCCAAACTCGAATCGACCGACACTCAGGTTTTCGGCATGAGTGTAGACAGTGTTCCCGCCAACCGCGAATTCGCCAAACAACTTGAAATCACGTTTCCGCTACTCAGCGATTTCAAACGCACTGTAGTTAAGGATTATGGTGTCTTTAACGAAGAGCAGGGCTTTGGAAATCGTGCGACGTTCCTGATTGATAAGGAGGGCATCATTCGACACATCGACGAAGGAAACACCGCGATCGATCCAACGACTGTTGTCGATGCGTGTAACGTCCTCCAACACAAAAAGGAGAAAGCATCAACGCCTTAGAGATGCTACGGGCTTGTCCCGTGGCATCAATAGACGAGTTGCGTCCGGCCTAACTTACGATAGCCAAGTCGGGCCAGGTCACGGACATGCTTTCACCGACTTTGAGTTGTAACCAGTGAGCACTCAGTTGGTCCAGGTGTGCGCAGATCTCGTCCAGCTTGCGGTCGTTGAGAACACGTTGTTCCTTATCACTCGCAGTGTCTCGCACTTCGCCGGCTTGTTGCGCCATTGCTTGTGATTGCTTTCGGTCATCAAGTGACGAAGAGCGAGCGAGCC
>DATEWS010000147.1:0-5573 GCA_035257785.1 Pyrinomonadaceae bacterium | reverse complement strand
ACTCCGCGTGACGGGATACGGCAAAACCAGGCAGCGCCCGCGAACTTTTTCGACGTCCAAACTCAAAATCAGGTCTTTGAACAAATCGGCGCGTACGGTCCTTACGACGTTAATCTAACAGGCGATGGCGAGCCTGAGCGGTTGGACGGACAAGTCGTCACTGCGAATGTGTTCTCTATTCTGGGTGTTCCGGCGTCGTTGGGCCGCACGTTCTCGCCTGACGAAGATCAACCGGGTCAGGAGCACGTCGTGGTGTTGAGCGACGCGCTTTGGCAACGACGATTCAATCGCGATCCTTCCATCATCAATCGCGCCATCACGCTGAACGGAGAATCCTTTGTCATCATCGGCGTGATGCCGCGTGGCTTCTTCTTTCCGCAGCGTGAAATCGAACTATGGACCCCATGGGCCATGGAGGCGGATCAAAAGGCCGGACGTGGGGACCACTATCTGACGCTCGTCGCTCGTTTGAAGCAGGGAACAACTCTCGAACGAGCAAACGCCGACCTAGCATCAATCGCTCAACGTCTCTCAGCAGAATATCCTCGAACAAATGAAGGTCTGGGCTTCATTGCTCATTCGTTACATCAGGACTACGTGGGCGATCTTCGGCTGCCGGTTCTGATCCTCTTCGCCGCAGTCGGGCTTGTGCTTCTGATTGCGTGTGCGAACGTTGCAAATCTGCTGTTGGCCCAGGCGACAACGCGACGCAAGGAGATTGCGATTCGCATCGCCCTCGGCGCGCGACGTTGGATCATCGTTCGCCAACTGCTGATCGAAAGCCTGTTGCTTGCCACGGGCGGTGGCTTGCTCGGTGTGCTCGGTGCGTTCTGGGGCGTTGAAGCACTCGCGAAGTTGCTCCCCGAGAGTCTTTCAAAACTGCAAAATGTCAGCATCGATGCACGAGTCCTTCTGTTTACACTCGGAGTGAGCGTGCTGACGGCAATTGTTTTTGGTGGCGTTCCCGCATTGCTCGCCTCGCGCACGAAGCCGGGCGCGACGCTGAGTGACGTTGCGAGAGACATGGCGGGTGGAACATCAGGCCGTCATGTTCGACGTGTACTCGTGGTCTCGGAAGTCGCACTCGCAGTCGTGTTGCTTGTCAGTGCCGGTTTGTTGATCCGCAGCTTTCAGTTACTGCGCCAGGTTGATACCGGATTCACGACCGAGAACGCGCTGACCATGAGAATGGTGCTGCCGTTTCCGAAGTACCAAAAGGCTGAAGCTCGACGCGCCTTTTACGATGAGGTGTTGCGAAAGATCCACGAAGTGCCCGGCGTTGATTCGGCGGGCATGATCACGTTTCTGCCGCTCTCTTTTCACGGCATGAACTTCAGCTTCTCAGTCGAGGGACAGCCCGCCACGAGTGATTCGAAACTGCCGTTTGCGCTTTTCCGCGTAGTCAGTCCCGACTACTTCCGCGCGATGGGAATTCCGCTGCGGCGTGGGCGTTTCTTTGATACGCGGGATTCCGCTGACGCTCAGCCCGCGGTGCTGATTAACCGCCGTTTCGCCGAACAGTACTGGCCCGGCGAAGATGCAATCGGAAGGCGACTCAAGGTTGGACCACTTGATTCGCCTAACGCGTGGCTCACAGTCGTTGGAGTTGTCGGTGATGTGCGTCAGACGGGTCTGTACGAACAGAAGTTGGAATTCTATGTTCCTTATGCACAAGAGCGCCGCTCGTTCATGGCGCCTCGCGATCTCGTAGTGCGCAGCAAGCGTGATCCGGCAGTGATCGCGGCTGCTGTGCGCAACGCGGTTTGGTCTGTCGACAAGGACCAGCCGGTCTCGAATGTGCGCACGTTGGACCAGGTCTTCGCGGCTGCAATCTCGCAGGAACGTTTTCAGGCGCTGATGCTGGGTTTGTTTGCGGCGCTCGCGCTGTTACTCGCGTGCGTCGGGCTTTACGGCGTCATCTCTTATGCGGTCGTGCAACGCACACACGAGATCGGCGTGCGCATGGCGCTGGGTGCTCAGCCTCTCGACGTGCTCAGGCTCGTCATCCGGCAGGGAATGACGCTCACGTTGGCAGGTCTCGTCGTCGGCATTGTTGCCGGCACTTTGGTGACGCGTGTTTTGTCTGACTTGTTGTTTGGCGTGACACCGCGGGATCCGCTGACGTTTGCGGGCGTGCCGGTGCTGCTGTTGGTTGTTGCTTTTTTTGCTTGCTACATCCCGGCGCGCCGCGCCACACGCATCGATCCGCTGACGGCGCTCCGAGTTGAATGAAAGGCATTCCACGGAATACACAGAAATCTGTGGATGGAGTGAACATGTCTACCTTATTACAGGATCTCCGCTATGGCGCACGCATCTTGCTGAAGCAACCGGCGATCACGCTGGTAGCCGTGGTTACGCTCGCGCTCGGCATTGGCGCAAACACCGCGATCTTTAGTCTCGTAAACAGCATTCTTTTGCGGCCACTGCCGTTTCGTGATCCGGATCGCGTGGTGCGATTGATCCAGGCAAGCCCGAAGCTCGGCCTCGCGACGTGGGGAGTTTCGCAGGCTGATTTCGCTGCCTACCGCGAACAGAATCGCTCGTTCGAATCGGTCGCTCTCTACAACAGCAGCGCTATCAATCTCACCGGCGATGGCGAACCCGAGCGTTTGCCGATGACGAGTGTCACTGCCGACTTCTTCAAAGTCTTCGGTGCCAACCCACTGCTTGGACGCACGTTTGTCGAAGGTGAAGACACGCAGGGGAAGAATCTCGTTTGTGTGATCAGCTATGCGTTCTGGCAGCGACGCTTCGGCGGCGATCCTAACATCGCGGGCCGCATGCTGAACCTGAACAACATCCCCACACAGATCGTCGGCGTGATGCCGGCTGACTTCAAGTTTCCGCGGCTCGAGATCGATCTCTGGATGCCCATGGCGCTCGATACAAAGCGCACTGCTCCTTACTTCTTCTCAGTCGCCGCACGTTTGAAGCCGGGTGTCGAACTGGGCCAGGCGCAAGCAGATACGACTGGAATCTTGCAAAACTTCGGTCGCCAGAATCCAAATATCCCCGAAGCCGTCGGCCTAAATGAAGGTGTTGGTCCAAGAACCATCGTTCAACCGATCAAAGAAGTCATGTTGGGCAAGACGCAGAAACCACTCCTGGTCTTACTCGCCGCGGTCGCCCTGGTTCTGCTAATCGCGTGTGCAAACGTTGCTAATCTCCTGCTGGCGCGCGCTACCTCACGCACGAAAGAGATCGCGGTGCGAGTGTCGCTCGGCGCCACGCCGCTGCGCATAGCCCGTCAACTTTTAACCGAGAGCATGTTGCTTTCGTTTATCGGTGCGCTTGTCGGCATTGGGCTGGCGTCAACCGGGGTACGCATGCTCGACAAGCTGCCGATCAGCGGCATCGCGCGCATTGAAGAAGTGAGTGTGAGCGGACGTGTGCTCGCGTTCACCGCGGGACTCACGATCCTGACTGGCTTATTGTTCGGACTGATGCCTGCTTTGCGCGCTTATGCGATGGGAATTGACAGTGGTATGCGCGAAGGTACTCGTGGCACCATCTCACATCGCAGACTGAACAGTGCGCTCGTGGCGGTGCAGTTCGCACTCTCACTCGTCCTGTTAATTGGCGCTGGTTTGTTGCTGAAGAGTTTTCAACGACTTGAGTCAGTTAATCTCGGTTTTGATGCTGAGAACAAACTGACGATGATCGCGACCCTGCCGCGCACGAAGTACGACAATGAAGAGAAGGCGCTGCACTTCTACGACAATGCGATCAACCAGCTGCGGAACGCGCCCGGCATCAAGTCAGTTGGTCTAACAACGAATCTACCTTTCTTGGATGGCGGCAGTGTCGACGGCTTCATTGTCGAGGGACAAGAGCCGGCCGAAGGCGCCAACATTTCGCAAACCGAACAAGCTGAACTTCAAAGCGTTACGCCGGGAACATTCCAGACGCTTGGCATTCCACTCTTGCAGGGACGTGATTTTGAGGCGAGCGATCACAGTAAGTCTCCGCGCGTCGCCATAATCGATGAACCGCTGGCGCGTCGTTACTGGCCCGCGGGTGACGCAATCGGCAAACGAATTGAGACCACTGGTGACCGCGAGTGGATGACGATCGTCGGCGTTGTCGGTGGAATCAAACACGTCAGTCTTGCGGAAGAGAAACAGCCTCACATCTATATGGCATTGACCCAATATCCAGATCAGCGGGCGGCGCTGGTCGTGCGCACTGATGGTCCACCAAACGCTGCGATTCCAACGTTCAGAGCCGCGATCAGACAAGTTGATGCGGACATGCCATTGTATATGGTGCGATCGATGACCGACATCATAGAACAAACGCTCAACACACAACGACTCACAAACATTCTGCTGACCGCGTTTGCGATTCTCGCGCTGACGCTCGCGGCGGTCGGCATTTACAGCACGATGTCACTGTTCGTCGGTAGTCGCACAAAAGAATTCGGGATCAAGCTCGCGCTCGGCGCCCAACCGTCTGCGTTGCGGCGAGCAGTGATGCGGCAGGGACTCTGGCTTACCGCCGTTGGTGTGCTTGTTGGAATCGCGGGCGCGCTTGCGTTAACGCAGACGATCAAGAGTTTGCTGTTTGAGGTCAGCGCAACAGATCCGTTGATCTTTACGGCTGTGCCCGTGCTGCTCGTCGTGGTGTCGCTGGTTGCGTGTTACCGGCCGGCGAGTAGAGCGACCAAAGTCGATCCGTTGATTGCGTTACGGGAAGACTAAAACCATGTTAGGAGCACTTACACAAAACATCAGCTACGCGCTTCGCACGCTGTTCAAGAGCAAGGCCTTCACGATCACTGCGGTGCTGACGCTTGCGTTGGGCATCGGCGCGACGACGGCGATCTTCAGCGTAGTCTATGCAGTGTTTGAACCGATGCCGTATCCCAGCCCGGACCAGCTCGTGATGGTTTGGTCGTCGGGACGTGGGTCGCGAAACTCCGTTCCTTTTGGCGACTTTCTCGAGTGGAAACGACGCAGCACTTCGTTTCAGGGCATGGGCTCATGGTCAGGCGGATCGTTCAATGTCTCTACTGACGATCGTCCTCAACAAGTTCCCGGTGCACGCCGGACGCCGGGATTTTTCACCTTCGAAGGACTGCCATTCCAACTCGGCCGTGACTTCCTTCCCGAAGAAGGTGAGCCGGGTCGAAACCACGTGGTGATTCTCAGCAATCGTCTCTGGTCCAATCACTTCAATTCGAATCGCGACATCGTCGGCAAAGACATTCGCATGAATGGCGAGCCGTATACAGTTGTCGGTGTGCTTCCTCCGGGAATGCACGATCGATTCAACTCGCAGTTGTGGGTGCCCCTCTCGTTCCGGCCTGAACAGATCACACACGATTCGAATACCGGGCTCGTGATGGCGCGTTTGAAAGACGGGGTGACAATCGCGCAGGCGCAGGCGGAGATGGACACGATCGCCGCGCAGTTAGCGAGCGAGTTTCCGCAAACAAACGCGAATCGTGGCGTGAGTGTGCAGCCGTTGCACCTCAACTTTGTGACTGAATCAACGCGTCGGAATCTCTGGCTGCTCCTCGGTGCCGTCGGTTTTCTGCTGTTGATTGGATGCGTGAACGTCGCGAACTT
>DATEWS010000146.1:0-2223 GCA_035257785.1 Pyrinomonadaceae bacterium | reverse complement strand
GGCGGCTGAAGCTGCGGCGCCGCTACTCGTGATCGAGAACGACGATGAACCACCGCACAGAACTCTCACCAACGGCCAACAGTTTGGCTCCTACGTGATTCTCGAAGCACTCGGCGCGGGTGGAATGGGTGAAGTTTACCTCGCTCGTGATACACGACTCGATCGCACCGTCGCGTTAAAGATCCTTCCACCGGATATCTCGACAGACAAACGACGCATGCAGCGCTTTCGTCAGGAAGCGAAAGTCGCTTCGTCGCTGAACCAGCCAAACATACTGACGGTTTATGAGTTTGGTGAAGTCGGCGGCTTGACGTTTCTGGCCACGGAATTCGTCGACGGTGAAACACTGCGCGAACAACTGCGCGCGAAGAAGAAGCTCAAACTCGTTGACATTCTCGACATCAACACACAGGTACTGGCCGCACTCGACGCTGCGCACGAAGCAAGCATCGTTCATCGCGACATCAAACCCGAGAACGTGATGATTCGGCGGCGTGATCACGTCGTGAAGGTGCTCGATTTCGGTCTTGCGAAAGTGACGGAGAAGAGACCGTCAGTGATGAAGAGCGAATATTCCGAAGCAGCCACTGAATTCAAGACTGCGCCCGGCATCATCATGGGCACGATCAACTACATGTCGCCCGAGCAGGCGCAGGCCAAACCGACCGATCAGCGCACCGACATCTGGAGCACCGGCGTCATGCTTTACGAGATGGTGTCCGGCAAGATGCCGTTCACGGGTGCAACGAGTAGTCACACGATCGTGCAGATCCTCGAGAAGGATCCATTGCCATTATCAAAGGACGTTCCTGGCGAGCTTGAGCGCATCGTGCTGAAGGCGATCGCGAAGGATCCGGACGAGCGTTATCAAACAGCGAAAGACATGTTGATTGACTTGCGCAGTTTGAAGAAGCGGCTCGAAGTGCAAGCGGAGATAGAACGGACGTCATCACCGTCGACCGAACGTCCAGCGATCATGAGCGATCGGCCTGCCGGCGTGCAGGGAAGTAAACGAGGAGTCGTGATCGCTCTCGTAACAGCGATGTTAGTAGTGACGGCCGGGATCTTTGCGGTAAACATGTGGCGCTCCGCGCGACAAAGAGCGACGGTTGTAACGCCAGTCCCCGCTACCACTGAAGAACGCATACTTACGTACTGGATAACCGTGCAGAAGTTCAAAGATGGCAAGCGGTATGAGGATCCGTTCCCGCTCGCGAACGAAATTAATTTTGAAGCGAGTTATCAGATTCGCGTGCATGTGAGCAGCCCGCAAAGAGGTCACTTGTATATTTTCAACGAAGGGCCACCAACCAAGTCGGCGCAAACTGAGTTCGTCGTCGTTTTCCCGTCAACAACTGCAAATAACAACTCGTCGCTGATCGATGACGGGCAGGTCGTTCAGATTCCGGAGAAAACATGGTTGCAGTTTGATAAGCAGCAGGGCGTCGAAACGCTTTGGCTAGTCTTTTCCAAAGACGCGGTACCGGAGCTCGAAGCCGCAAGGCAATACGCCACGCCAAAAACGAAAAACCTTATTGCGGACGCCGGTCAGAACCGAGTAGTCGAAAACTTCCTGAGCTCCCACTCCGTGCCAAAGCCCGACTATGAAAAGGGCAAAGACCTAAGCACCCTGAAGGTCTCGGGAAAACTCTTAGTTTATCCAGTCAAACTCGAACACCATTGACCGCCATCCGTTTGCGGCATATTATCCGCCCATCCGAAATCCAGCATTTCCCTCTGGTGGTGGTTTTCCTAACAAGTTCTCGCGTTAATTATTGAAAAGAGTGCGGCGCCCGCGACGCCTTGCCGAAGGCTCTCGCCTCGTTCGCAAGCCCAGAACATTAGCCCCAAGGAGGAGAACGCAATGAGCAAGCTTGAACCCGTTTTTGAACCGATAACGATTAATTTTGTAACCGGAGGTACCCCAGAACAGCAGGCGGCTCTGATGGGCTGTTCCTTCGATTCGAAAAGCGTCGATGCTTACTTTTTTTACGATAAACAAGGCAAGGAAAAGAGCACTTCGCCAGCCGGGCGCCTGAGTTCAGGCAGAAACTTCACGTTTATTATGGATGGGCTGATATGGACGATTCATGACTTTCACCTTGACCTGGGATCCAATCCCCAAACCGCACGTGGAAAGTGGCGTGTGTACACCACTCTGGAACACATCCACGCGAATCAGGGAAAACCGGGCGATATAGAAGACGATCCCACGTTCCAGGC
>DATEWS010000145.1:0-6769 GCA_035257785.1 Pyrinomonadaceae bacterium | reverse complement strand
CAGCCGGCTGTCGATGGTGGGCCGGCATATCGAGAACCTGCGTGAGGCGCAAAAGGGATCGAAGATAGCGAAAGAAGCCAGGAGTCTTAAAGCGATTACAGACATACTGGCAAAATTTCACCCGAAGCTCGCAAGAGATACCTCGCAGTGGCCATGGCAAACAATCGAATCCACTCTGACCAGCTTAACGAGAGACCTTGAAGAATATTTCAAAGAGCTAAAAGTATCCTCGCCGATAAACCCAGCGGAATACCGACAGTATGTGGAAACGGCACTCGATGAAAATGGGTCGAGCTTCACACGTCTAACATACAGTTCACGGTGGCCGAAGCGTTTCAGCCAGGAGCTATTTAACGAATACCTTTTCCACATGGCATCCAGTTGTGGAAATCGCAAGAGATACGAAGAAGAGATAACAAAGGAACTACCTGCGGTGCTTCATTCAGCCACGGTAACAAAGGCCGAAGAGGAACGATTACTCAAAGATGCTAGTAGAGTCTGGGATAGGAGACTGGGGAAACGCAGTAGCCGCAATCGGAGTACTCGTGCGACTTCGGCTTAAAGACGCTGATTGAATTATTTGACTCACTCCAGACACGGCAGTAGACTTCGCCCGTTCACCTCGCAAGATTATTAACTGCTCAACTCATACGTCACTCCTATGAGCAATACTCAAGTTACATTCGATACAAGTCTTCAAAACGCGAGGAGTGAAAGCAGCCTCGCGATCAATCCGAACAATCCGCTGCAGATCGTCGGTGCATCGAAAAAGTTCAAAAACATACAGACCTATGACTTTACTCTCGCAAGCGCGTTCTCGACCGATGGTGGTCTAAGTTGGAAGGCGTCTGCTGACCTCGCACTGCTTCCCACCTGGACCGGCATCTCGGACCCCGCGGTTACATGGGACGATTCTGGGAACGTATTCCTCGCAGCGCTTCCGTTCAATAACCCACCAGGCGACGTTCGCATCGGCATAGCGATTTACAAATCCACTGACGGCGGTCAAACGTGGAGCCCGCCAAACTTGATCCACACGAGTTCTATGGATGACAAGCAATGGACGGCTGGCGACGGTAATACCGGCAGCCGGTTTCGCGGACGCGTTTATGCTGTTTGGGATGGACCAGGCGGGTTGTGTTTCGCACGCACGTTGAACCACGGAGCGACTTGGATCGGTACTGGAGCATCGCCGGCGGGAAACTCCATCGCCGCATTCTCCTTTTCACCAGAGGTCAATGTCGCCCCTGATGGCACCGTATTCGTCATCTTTCAAGTTGGAAACGAGATCAAGATGGTGAAGTCAACCGACGGCGGGAATAGCTTTAAGGCGACCGCATCTCCTGCTAAAGACATTGGCGCGTTCGGTATCACGACGTTTCCGGGTGGCAAGTTTCGTGTGTTGACGATACCCACCGCCTGTGTTTTCGGGTCTGCGATAATCGTAGCGTGGGCCGATAACCGAGAAGGTCCTTCGAGAATTTATTATGCGATTTCTACCAATGCCGGAACCTCCTGGACCACGCCTCCCTCAGGGCAGCCGTTGCTCAAAGACATCCCCACGAACATGTTTCACTTTCATCCGCAAATGGTCTTTCGACAGGACGGAACCCTGGGGTGTGCTTTCTACGAGTTTGGTCCAAAGCCGGTGACACCAAAGATAGACACGCGCATGGCAATTTCGGCGGATAAAGGCGTGACTTTTCCTCTACTAGGTACTGTTACGGACCAGCCCTGGGATCCGAGTATCGATGCGCCGTTGGCCCATGGTGATCCGAATTTGACATTCATCGGCGAATACTTTGGGTTTGACGCAAACAAAGACAGTTTCTTCCCACTCTGGACAGACACGCGTACTGGAATTCAGGAACTGTGGATGGACATCGTGCCTCGACCGTGGAATAGCGGCAACCTGACCACAGTCAAAAATATTGTATCGGTGGCCGGTCATTTTAGTACTGGCGATCAGCGTCATCTTGTGGTGGTGGGCACTGCGGCGGGAAAGATCCATGAGATCTTCTGGAAACCCGGACAAGTCGGAATCGAGGGTGAGGACGACTTACCGGTCGCATTTGGTAACGGCACGATCGTCTCAGTGGCTTCGATGTATAACAGTGACCAGAACCGTCACCTCGTCATAGTTGGGAAGATCACCGGGAAGGTACACGAGATATTTTGGAAGCCAGACACTGTCGGCATCGAAGGCCATGATGAACTACCGGTATCATTCGCTCCGGGAGCAATCGTTGCCGTCTCTGCCCTCTACGATAAACACCAACAGCGTCACATTGTAATAGTCGCGACGAAAGCCGGGAAGGTGCGCGAGATCTTTTGGAAGGCTGATACGGTCGGGATTGAAGGACAGGATGACTTGCCCGTCGGATTTCCGACTGGCTCCATCGTCGGCGTAAGTGCGTTGTACGATCCTGACCAACGGCGTTACATCGTCGTCGTTGCGCTTAGTTCGGGAAAATTACATGAAATCTTCTGGAAGGCGACAACCGTCGGGATTGAAGGTCATGATGAACTGCCGGTCAGCTTCGGTGCTAATTCAATAGTTGCGATATCGAGTTTTTACGACAACAGTAAACAACGATACGTCGTGGCTGTCGGAACGAAAGATGGGAAGGTGCAGCAGGTATATTGGAGGGCCTTCACCGTCGGGATTGAAGCGCAAGCTACGGTGACTAAGTTGCCCCTTAACTCCATTAAGAGCATCGCAGCGTTTTACAGCGCAAGCGATCGCATTGAGCACATCGTTGTAGGCCTGGCAAGTGGCCGAGTTCGTGAGTTCTGGGTTGAGCCAAATCTCTAAGTCCAAAGATCGACACTCGACCCTCAGTTTCCCCCGACGGCTCGAATCTGCTCTTCTAAAGCAACGGAAAATCTAGGTGATGAACCTTCACTAACGCCTCATCGCGTAGGAGTGTCAATCAAGTTCCGCACAAATGCGGCGTACTCGTCGCGCATTGGGAGTTCGAGATCGGTTTTCAGAGCGCGACGCGTGGTGGAGACGGTGTCACCCGTGAGTGGGTTGGTTCCGGTTTTTGGCTGAGGTTGCCAGTAGAGACCGATGCCGCGACGTTGCCACATAGGCAGGTTATTGAAGTTGATTCCTCTTTGCCACAAAAGTTCATTCTTCTCGGCGACAGAAAGTTTGTTGAGTGCACTGGTGGCTTGTTGGACCGTTTGGCCTTCCTTACGCAGCAGCCAGTAACAATGGGCGTTGAGTGCGTTACGATGCGCGTCCTCGTTGCGCCAGCGAAAGTAATCGACGACCAGATCGACGTTTGGTAGTTCGGAGATGCGACAGTCAAAGCAGGCAAGATTGTTGAGCAGTAACGAGAACTTCGCACTCGCCTCGCCCGCGAGAATCGAGTTGTACTTCCGCGTCTTGCGATCGAACGTCGTGATCGCGGGGTCAAACAGCAACGAAATCTCGTCCGATTGCGTGTAGCCATAGATCGTTTTGAACCCGCAGTTCATCAGGTGAGCCGTGGTTTCGATCATCAGGTCGCGAAACCGCTCGTCATACGGAGCTTCAAACTTATGCACTTCCTTCGTCAGACGCGTGAAGCTGCGACCATCGATCCGAGCCACCATAAATATCGAAGGCAACACTGAGCGATCGTGCGCGGTTTCAAAGACCCGCATTTTCGCATCCAACTCATCAAACTTCATCCGTCCACTCCTGAACCTCAAATCGTCCGTCTGGATCAATCCGCACATAATACAAGTCATCGAAACCCTCGGCGCGTTCTGGGATTTCGAGTTTCTTGTAAGTTCCCAAAACACCTCGATCCGGGATGCGAGCTGAATCCAGCCTGCTACTGTTTCGCGCGAGCGCCGAGCTAATATCGGAACGAAAGTAATAACCGACAACCCGAAATCCCGCAGTCTTTGCGAGGGCAATAAACTCCGCGCGCACCTCCTTCGTGACGTTCGTGTTATCAAGAACAAACCGTTGTTTCGCTTCGAGACAAGCTTGCAAAAGCAAACGAAGGCGATGTTTTGTCTTAAGCATGTCCGAGCTGAGACGGACGTGAGTATGGCAGAATCGCTCCTGGTAAAAGGACGATTTTCCGGCGCCTTGAATTCCGATAAAGACTACGGCTTCCATTTAATTCGGATGAAGCTAAAAGAGGCGGGCAAGACCCGCCTCTTCAGCCCTAACAATGTTCATCATACTAACAGCCTGGCGGCACATTAGTAGCGGCATTGTGCTGATGGCCATCGTTCCCCGAAGCCGAAACGCCCATGCCGTGACGCGCGAAGACGATCCAGATAGCGCAGAAGTTCGCCCCGCCATTCATGTTTTGATCTGCCTGAAGAATACCATCGCGCGCATCGAGAAACGATGGTCGCGTCGGTGTGAACTTCATTCCATTCAACACCAGCAGGTCCGTTGTCGCGGCGCCGAGCTGCGTTCGAAGATCCCAGAGCGCTGCTGCCCAGACCTCGCCATCCTTGTGCACTTCACAACCACGGAAGCAGACGTCAGCATACGAATCATGCACTGTCGCTGCCGGCACGGTGTAAGCTGCGCGACGAATCCCGTTCGGGTTGTTTGTAACATACTCACCCACTGCGCCGTCGTTGTTAATCGTGATCGCCCAGTAGTCTGACCAACCTTCGCCCATTGCGCCTGACTGCGTGCCGCTTAGCGCCGTGGAACCATTGCCAATCAAGCGATTGGAAATGCCGTGGCCAAACTCATGGAACACGACATCACCATCAACCGAACTGTCACGATCCGGATTTGGTGAAGTGAAAAGAAACTGTTGCATGCGCGGTCGTTGGCCGTCAGGCGGCGTTGCGAAGTTGGCGTTGTTGGTGCCGGAACCATCCTGCGCTTCGGCGCGCACCGAGTCGTTGCCAAGCCCACCACGACCATAGTTATTCGTTTGGAAATTGCGCGACGTCTCGGTGAAGCCAAGTGTGTATGAGAAGTCGTGCATGACGTTGTTGAAATAGAAGAGATTGGTTACAACCGCCGCCTGCTGTGTGCGCGGGTCGACAGCAGTCGAGAACGGAAACGTGAAGTCCTGCGTGGCCGATGAAGCATGGCCGACTGACAGACCTGAGCCGTTGTTATTATCGGGTGCGTTGTCAGCGTTGGTATCGAGATAGGCTTCGACATTGTTGCCGGTGGTAACCGTCGCGGGTCCCATCCATCCGAAGCTGGTATTGATCACCGTGTCACCGACGAATGATACGAGTTGACGTGCGCCTTTGTCGGGCGCTTCAGTGAAAACGGTTCCCTGTGCGTCGAACACGTAGAGGTTATGTCTAAGCAATAGCTCTCCGCTATGCGCATCGACCAACGATTCGTACCACTCGTCAGGTCCGATCTCAGAGTAGATGTGCCACGCTAATTTAGCCGAGTTGCCTACGCGTACAACGTTCAGTTCCGAGAGTACGTCTTCGAGTTCTGTTCCCAGCGGATTTGCGAACGTTGCGCTCTCGCTCTTCTCCCCTCGAGGTCGAAGTTCAACGAGGGAAGGATCAACATTCCTCCCGGCGTAGGCGAATGCTTTAACGATGGCCTGGTTTTCATCCAAGCCAGGATTCAAGTCGGCGGTCTGACCATCGATCAGAAAACCTTCGCGGACTGACAAAACCTCTCCGTTTTTGTTTACGGCAACTTGAACTCCTCCTTCGAAGACTTTCAAGCCACCAACGGTCTGCGCGTACTCTAAGAAACTGGTCCCGCGATCGTTGTCTTCATTGATCAGCCTGAGGTTGCCGGCATCAGCGCTCCGCAACGCGAAGAGCCCGGCGTTTCCCCCGAGGAATCCGCGTGCGATGTTATCCGCCGTATCTGAGCGCGGCTCAGAAAGTGTGGCGCCTTCAATGAACAGGTTTTTGATTGCTCCGGTCTCATTGGCTTTGGCGCGCAGCTTTTGAGCGGCGCCGGAGCTCAGTTTCGATTGAAAACGAGCAACGGCCGCAGCCCGAGCCTGGACAGCGACATTGAGGCCGGCAGCTTTTGCTGACGCGGAACTGAGATCGTAATCCGTGAATTCACCTCGCCCGCCAAGCCGAATGTCAAAGTCCGGCAGTGGACCAGTGTGAACGGACTGTGGGGAACCAATACTTTTATCCGGGACGGCCCGCGAGGCATTGGAGTTAGCAAACGGGAACGAGAGGGCAGCTGCAAGTGCAATGCCCAGAAGTGCGACGAGAAAAATCTTACGAGTCATTGTGCCTCCAATTCTGTTGGTTGAGGTTTTGGCTGGAACTCGCCAGAGGATCCACAAGCTGTGAACAACTTGTGTTCGAACTACTGTGAGAACTGCCTTGATAACTAATGCGACCCGATTGCGAGGAGATTGCTGCCCTGATTCGTGGTTAGAATGTCAATCGGAACGCACGTAACTTAGCAGATCAGCAACTGACTGTAAACGCCAAAGACAGTCGTTCGTAGTGCGTCATTTAAAAAATTAGGCAACGCCTTCGGCGTATTTGTGCATTTCAAAACTGACGCACCACTCAGTCCTCATCTCACATTTACACTCTAACGACTATCTGCTACTCTGTGCCTCCCCCGCGCCAGACAAGACCTACACTCCCAATGTAATTTCACTCAGCCCGTGCAAGTCTCACAACCTGGGTTCGTGATCGAAGGTTCACCGTAGTAGTTAAAAGACAAGCTGCTCAAACCATGAGGTCGGCGGGCGAGTGCTGCCTTACCTCAACCAAGCCAAAGGAGGCGCAAATGATTCGTAAGATTTTGATCTTCACAGTTCTCGCTGTGGCCGCAGTTGCT
>DATEWS010000144.1:0-5793 GCA_035257785.1 Pyrinomonadaceae bacterium | reverse complement strand
CGCAAGTATGGTGTGAGTCGTGAAATCACTGTCGAGTCGCTTTACGAGCCGCGTTTGAACATTCAACTCGGCACCGCGTACCTTCGCGATCAGATCGACAAGTTTGGCCGGATCGAATACGTTGCGGCGGCGTACAATGCTGGTCCAGGTCGCGCAGTGCAATGGAAGGCTTCGTTGCCGCTCGAGATTGACGAGTGGGCTGAAGCTGTTCCGTTTAAAGAGACGCGCGGGTATGTTCAGGGTGTGGTGCGGAATCGTTTGCAGTACCTGCGGCTATACGATCAGGACGGAAAGTTTCGCCCGGAAGTCGGATCGCGTGCTGTGACTGACGGCAATCCTGACGTACGCAAGCGACGCGTGACCGGCGGCTCCGAAGAATAGCCGCGAATAAACGCGAGTTACACGGGTTATGAGGTTAGCAGTATTTGTCGCCTTGTTTTTCCTCGCTGTGCCGGCGAGTTACGCGCAGACGGCGGTCACGATAACGAGCGAACCGAACGCCGTCGTTTGGATCGATGAGATCAGGCGCGGAACCACCGACGGATCCGGAAAACTAATCGTCAACAAAGTCTCTGCCGGTCGGCATTCAGTACGGGTACGGGCCAACGGCTTCAAAGAATCTGTTACACCTTTACTTCCCGGACGCCGCACACTCGCAGTCAAACTTGTCAGCACCATTGATCCCGCAGAACTGAAGTTTCAGGAAGCAGAAACTGCTCGCGAACAAGCGCGCGATGACGCGTCGTTACAGAAAGCCGCTGATCTCTATCGCGAAACCATCAAGCTGCGTGCGGCGTATCCCGCGGCGCACGTCGGACTCGCGCGAGTGCTGATGGATCTCAACGAGTTCAAACAAGCACACGCCGAAATCGAAGCCGCGCGACGCACGAGACCCGCATACGCCGAAGCATCAGCCGTTGAAGGACGCATCTACCGCGAAGAAGCATTCAACGACGATGCGATTCGTTCGTTTCGGCGCGCCATCCGCGAAGGCGGCGGCATTCAACCCGAAGCTTACGTCGGCCTTGCGCGAGTGCACGAAGATAAAGGTCAGTATGCCGAGGCGATAGTTGAGTTCAAAAACGCGTTGGCCCAACTTTCCGACAGCGAACCTGTCATTTATCAAATGCTCGGCGCGGCGTATGAAAAAGTCGAAAAGCCGAAGGACGCCGTCGTCGCCTACGAAAAGTATCTTGAGTTGGCGCCCAACGGCAGCTATGCGGCCGCGATTCGTTCCATCCTCGAACAGTTGAAACGCGAAGCTGCCGGCGAACAGATCATCCCTTAATCCGCGTTCATCTGTGTCCCCGTTTTGTGTTACCTTTTCGTGACCAGATGACCACTCCAACACCTTCCAGAAGTCGCCACGTATCGCGCAAGGCGAGTTTGTTTACCGAGTCAGTGATTCGCGAAATGACGCGCGAGGCGATGAAGCACGGCGCGGTCAACTTGTCGCAGGGATTTCCGGATTTTTCCGCGCCCGCCGACATCAAGCGCCGCGCGATGGAAGCGATCGACGAGGACATCAATCAATACGCGATCACCTGGGGCTCGAAAGATTTTCGCGACGCGATTGCCCGCAAGACGCGGGCGTTTCTCGGCATCGATATCGATCCGGAAACAGAGATCACGGTCACCTGCGGCTCGACCGAGGGCATGATCGCGTCGATGATGGCGACTGTCGATCCGGGCGAGGAAGTGATCGTGTTTGAGCCTTACTACGAGAACTACGCGCCCGATGCGATCCTTTCGGATGCGACTCCGCGTTACGTGCCACTGCGTGCACCTGACTGGAGTTTCGATCGCGATGAATTACGCGCGACCTTCAACAAGAAGACGAAAGCGATCATCGTCTGCAATCCGAATAATCCGACCGGAAAAGTCTTCACGCGCGACGAGATGGAATTTATCGCCGGACTCTGCCAGGAGTTTGACGCGCTGTGCTTCACGGATGAGATCTACGAGCACATTCTTTATCCGCGTGAAGGCGCTGAGATCAATCACATCTCGATGGCCCAACTCGACGGGATGCGCGAACGTACAGTCGTCGTAAACTCGATGTCGAAGACTTATTCAGTGACTGGCTGGCGTGTTGGTTACTGTATTGCACCACCCGAGATCACGGGCGCGATTCGCAAAGTGCATGACTTTCTGACTGTCGGCGCGGCGGCGCCGTTACAAGCTGCGGGTGCGTATGCGTTGTCGTTGCCGCAGGAGTACTACGATACGCTGCCGCGCGAGTATCAGGCTCGTCGCGATATGCTGTTGCCGGTGTTGGAGCAGACGGGATTCGGAACGTTTGTGCCTGATGGTGCTTACTACATCATGACGGATATCTCGGCATTTGGATTCGCCGATGACGTTGAATTTACGAAGCACTTGATCCGCGAGGTTGGCGTGGCCTGTGTTCCCGGCTCGAGCTTTTACAGCCATGCTTCGCTCGGCGCGCAGCAGGTGCGGTTCTGTTTCTGCAAGAAAGACGAAACGCTCAACCGCGCCGCTGAGCGATTATCAAAACTAAAATAGGTCCTATTGGACCTATAGGACCTATTTCATGAAACTTTACGCTGCTATTTTTGCGCTCGCCTTCCTAATCTCTCCCGTTGTCGCCCAGCAATCTCCCGATCTCGAGTTCAACACGTCGGTCGAGAACCCGGCTTACAAACGTGAAGGTCCGCGGGTGATGTTTGATGAAGCGCATCACAACTTCCACACCAGCGACGGCCGCTACAAACCATTCGTGGATCTCCTGTCGAACGATGGCTATCGCGTGATCCGCAATCGTCAGCCGTTCAGCAAAACTACCCTAAGCAGTTACAAGGTCCTCGTGATCGCGAACGCGCTCGGCGCCGAAGAGATGGATGACGACGGCGCCGACAACTCAGCGTTCACTGAAGAAGAGATTCAAGCCGTACAAGACTGGGTGAAAGGCGGCGGCGCATTGTTGCTGATCGCCGATCACGCACCTTTCGGCAGCGCGGCGTCTGGACTCGCCAAAAGTTTCGGCGTTGATATGAGCAAGGGTTATACGTTCGATCCCAAGAACTGCGTCGAGGGTAATCCGACGCAATTGATCTTCTCGCGTGAAAACAAACTCCTGGCGAATCATCCGATCAACGAAGGTCGCGGAGAAAAAGAGCGACTCAACATCGTGCGAAGTTTCACCGGCCAATCGTTGAAAGGACCGGAAGGCAGCGCCGCTATTCTTCTCTTGTCAGACACTGCTATCGATCGTTCCAATTTCAATTCGCAGGAATCCGTCTCCGCCGCCGGACGCGCGCAGGCCGTCGCGCTGAAGTTTGGCAAGGGCCGTGTGCTGGTTCAGGGCGAGGCCGCGATGCTTTCGGCGCAGGTCTCAGGTCCCGACAAACGCACGATGGGGATGAACGTGCCGGGCAACGACGACAGGCAATACGTGCTCAACGCCGTGCACTGGCTTTCAGGTGTGTTGAGAGAAAAGTAAGTGTGGGATCGAAAACGTCAGTTGATCTGGATAATCGGCGGGCTCGTAATGGGCACTTACGTCGCGTATTCCAACTCGTTTCTCGAAGACGGAAGAACGTTTGTGCTGAGCTTCTTCGTCTTTATGGAGGTGCTGATACTGCTGATTATGGCGGGACTTTTCTACCTGTACTCGCGGCGTCAATTTTAGCCGCGGATGAACGCGAAAAAACGCGGATCAATTTGGCTGTTGCATTGATTTGGCTCTGACTGTAATTCCCTCATTACCAACCACCAGCAAACTGCGCGCTTGCCCGAACGGCGCACTCGACGGCACGTACGACAGCACATAACGATTTTGTCGCAACTCGTCGCAGATCGTCTTCGCGGCTACTTGCGGCTCGTCGATCGAAAAGATCTGTCCGCCAGTGCCCTCCGCCAGTTTGTCGATCACGACTTTCGGCTTCGGCACGTCTCGACGAATCGCGCCGCGCGTGCGATCAACTGCCTGAACTGCATAAACCATGATGTTCTCTGATTGCAGTTCCGCGAGGGTTTGTTCGAACGTCGATTTGCTGCCGCGATCGAGTCCATCACTGATCACGACGATGATGCGTTTCGGATTCTGCATCGGTCGCAACGCTTCTTCGGTCACGGCCCGAATCGCGTCGAACAAATGCGGCTGGCCTTTTTTACGAAACAGCTTCAACTTCGTTTCGATCGCTTTCGCATCGTCAGTCCAATCGGAAACTATCTCTGCCTCTTCGTCATAGCCGATGATCAGCAGCTTGTCACCCTCGAAAATTTCGTAAGCAAACTCGCGCGCCGCTTGTTCCAACTTTTCAACGTCGGCGCGGATGGTTAAGGAGTTGTCGACCAGCAGCACGATGCGAGCCGGCGACGGATCGGGAGTGAAGTTACGAATCGACTGTTCGACGCCGTTGTCGTAAACGGAAAGCTCTTTACTCGTAATCGGGGCCGGCTTGTTGCCGTCGCGACGCGCGACGATACCGACCATCACGCCACCGGAAGCATTCGCGTTCGGACGATAGCCCGACTGACCCGCAATCGAAACTGCCACGATTGCGGTCACGAGCAGCGCGATCAACATTTTGGAAGACGTTGAGGAACGCATGTTCGACACCTGAAACACTTAATCGCCGGTTGAGGCCTTGGAGGATGAAGGCTTATCGGCTGTCTTTTTGGCCGGGGAGCTCTCTTTGGTCTTCTTCTCGGTCTTGTCAGATTTTGATTCCGATGTTGACTCGGATTCTGACTTCTCGCCTTTAGTTGTCTTATTCGCGTAATCAGTAACGTACCAGCCGGATCCCTTGAACTGTATAGCCGGGGCTGAAAGCTTCTTCTCCAATTTTCCGCGGCACTTCCGGCACTTCGTGAGGGGCTTGTCGCTCACCTTCTGAAACGCCTCGACGTGGGCTCCGCATTTTGTGCATTCGTACTCGTAAATCGGCATAGAGCGATTATAAGCCACGGATGACACGGAATGAAATCCGGATTTCTTCCGTGTAATCCGCGGCCCTGACTTGTTCTCCTGCTAAGTCTCCGTCTATGCTTTCCGCCAGAAGATGTCGAACAGCGCTCAATCTCTTTCTCTAGAACGCAAGATCAAAATGCACGAGGCGCGCGAGGGGATTATCAATCGCCTCGCGATGACTCTGCCTAACGCCATCAATCTCGACCGCTTTCTCAACGTGATCGTGTCGGAACTCGGCCGCATGATGAACGTCGATCGCTGCGACGTGATCCAGTTGAAGTCCGCGAGCGAGTTGCGCATCAGTCACGAGTGGCGCGCGTCGAATGATGTGCCCTCGAGTCTTGGAACAGTTATTCCGCTCGACCTCAAACAACTTTCCGAACAGGTCGATCTGAGAAAACCAATTCGACTCGACGACATCTCCGCGTCAGGGTTGGACCAGAAAGTGCGGTATCTCGCGGCGAGTCTCGGCACTCGCTCGCTGCTCGTTGTGCCGGTGACGCTCGGTGACGACGTTCTTGGTTTGGTTGGCCTACACCAAACGCGCACGCCACGCGAGTGGCTCGACGATGAAGTTTCGTTTCTGCAATCGATTGCCGGACAGATCGCAATTGGTTATCAGTACACGCGTCTCTACACCGATAAAGAACGCGAAGCGGAAACCAAGCGCGCGCTGTTGTCGATCGCGAATGCGTTGAATGCGCGCTCGGATTTTGGTGAGGTCTCGTCGCTCGTGCTCGAACGCGCGATTGCCCTCGTCCATGCTGATTATTCGGCGCTGGGCGTGCTCGATCCGGCGGGTAATCGTCTCAGTCTCGCCGCGTTCAAGGCAGCGCCGGAAGCGGCTGTCGATTCTG
>DATEWS010000143.1:0-4016 GCA_035257785.1 Pyrinomonadaceae bacterium | reverse complement strand
GACGAATACTGAATCTGACGCGGTTGAGTTGGCGCTCGACGTAGTCCCGCGTGGTTTGCACGAAACTAAAGCTCAGAACTGGAATTCCACTGACGACAATGCTGAGCATGAATTTTCTATCGAACTGCCCGCGGACACCGATTTGAACTCACGACAGCTGCGCGTCGACGTGTCGCCATCGATAGCCGGCACACTCTTCGGCGCACTCGACTATCTCACCACTTTTCCTTACGGCTGCACGGAGCAGACGATGTCGAGTTTTTTGCCGAACATCATCGTTTCGAAAACCGTCAGGGAGTTTAAGACTGCATCCATCCGCAAACCTGACGATTTGAAGAACAAGGTCGACCGCGGCCGGAATCGTCTCTATTCGTTTCAACATGAAGATGGTGGTTGGGGCTGGTGGAAAGATGATCGCAGCGATCCGTTCATGACTGCGTACGTGATCGACGGCCTCACGCTCGCAAAGCAAGCAGGCTATGAGATTGACGACGCACGTTTGGGCCGCGGCCGTGAAAAGCTGCAAGACATGGTGACAGTTCGTGAGTTTAAGGACGCGGATACAGGCGCGTTCATGATCTACGTGCTGGCGGAGACCGGTGGGGTCGATTCGAACCAAATCGAGAAGCTGTTTGCTGAACGTAGCAATCTACAACCGGCTGGCCGTGCGTTCCTCGCATTGACGCTGTCGTTGATGAAAGATCGCCGCGCGTTGGAAGTTGCGACCGAGATCGAGCGCTCGGCAATTGTGGACCAGCAGACCGCGCACTGGGAATTGAAGCGCCAGATGCTCGACTTTACTGAATTCCTTCAAACAGAAGGGACAGCACTATCAGTCAAAGCACTCGCACGCATCAAACCTGATAGTTCTCTCCTTCCGCTCGCCGCGCGCTGGCTCGTCTCCACCGATCGCAGCGAGGGTTATTACTGGAATTCCACGAAGGACACAGCCTTCGCGATCTATGGTCTCATCGATTACGCCACAGTGAGTCATGAACTAACGCCTGCGTACGATTTAGAAGTGTATGTGAATGGCGAGACTGTCCTGGCTCAGCACGTAACTGACGCGACCGCCATCGGATCACTTTCGATTGCACGCAAAGGTTCGGCCGTGGGCGAGACAAATCACATTCGCGTTGTGAAGCGCGGCAAAGGTGCGCTCTACGTGTCGAGCTCGATCGATTACTACACGAACGAAGAGAGCGTTGCGGCGCAAGGTTCTGCGGATTTGAACGTGTCGCGCGAGTATCTGCGGCTCCGCGTCGAGCAGGTTGGTTACGAATTGAAGTGGTCCACAGCTCCACTTACCGGCGAGGTCAAGTCGGGAGATCTGATCGTGGTCAAGCTGCACGTCACGGGCAGGAAGGCACGTCGCCTGATGGTGGAGGATCCGATTCCGTCCGGCGCCGAGCAGTTGGAGAGTGTGGGCAATCTGAATCTCAATTATGTGGATAAGAAATGGACCGATTGGTACAGCGCGCGCGAGTTTCGCGATCGGCGTACGGTGTTCTTTGTGGACAGTTTTGATGGCGACGCGACGTTGCAGTACGCGATGCGAGTGCAGATTCCAGGTGAGTTTGTCGTTGCGCCCGCGCGTGCGGAGCTGATGTATCAACCGGAGATCAATACGAACACGTCGAGTCAACATTTCACTTTTCTCGATCGGAGATAAGATGTATTTGAAATCAATCCACGCGATCATCTCTGCGGTACGAGCGCTTTTCAGCAACCGCCGCCCGCTGCTGCTGATGCTGGCAATCTATACGGCGCTGCTCGCAGCGATTTACCTGTTCGTCAGCACACGCGAAGCAACGATCTCCCAGTTGCTGTTGACGCTCGTCACCGTCGTCGCCGCTCCCGCGCTGTTTTTCGTCTTACAGGCGATTATCGTTGGTCCAACCTCACGTAATTTGATCAAAAATACTCTCAAGCTGATCGTCGTCACTGTGCCGATGATCGCGCTAATGCTGCTCGTTGTCCATGTTCTGAACAAATTCGAAACTCACCCCACGATTGTTACTACAGTGCGTTACTTGTTGATTGCAGTGATCGGCCCGTTGCTCGTGATTCAACTTTGGATCACCGTCAGCAACGGCATGCACGTGCGGAATGTGTTGAGTCAAACCTTCGCGCCGCAGTCGGTGTTTGTCTACGCGTTTGGTTTTCTGATCTTCGCCGTCGTTCCATATCTTCTTTTGCGCAAGCCGCTAACCCTTCACCGCCCGTTGCTTGAACTCTCTTTGATGATTGTCCGACTTAGTCTCAGCGCGCTTCTCATATTAATCGGCTGGATTCTCACAGTCCGCGCCCTGTCGATACTAAATAGTAAGGGCGGCACTCCGTGGCCGCCCCTACAATCAAACGATCGTGCTTAAATATTTGTTACTGATTGTTATGCTTGGCTTCAATGCGGCGTTCGCTTATGGGCAGCGAAGCTCGCATTTCCGTCTGGTCCATTCGCAAACGGTCAACACACGCGATGCCCAATACGTCCTCGATATCCTTGAGCACGATCGCTCAGAACTCCTGCAACGCATCTCAAATGCAGAACTGGACGTTCACCTTCCGACACTCCAGATCGTCTTCAACGCAAGTACCGGCGACTTCGCCTCTCGCACCGGGATGCCAACATGGGCCGCCGCCGCTACCAGCAAAAACAAAATCGAACTGCTACCCATCGCCACACTGAAGCAACGCCGAATCCTCGAGACCACCCTCCGTCACGAACTCGCACACGCACTGATCGATTCACTTGGTAACTCCCAAACACCACGATGGCTCGCAGAAGGAATGGCCATCTACCTGTCTGGCGAAGGACGACTGCTGCCACGCGTCAAACCAACATCCGCCGCAAACATCGAACAGGCGCTCGCCCATGCGAAATCAGCCGATGACATGAAAGCAGCCTATGCGGCCGCTTACCAGCTTGTGCAGGAACTCATCCGCCGCGAAGGTGAAAATAAAGTTTGGAAAAGACTGGCCGATCGAAGCTATAGTGTTAACCGTTAACTGCCTCGTGAGGTCGGATCCCATGAATGTTACTAAACGCCTCGCAACTTCCCTGCTACTGCTAACAGTCCTTAGTGCGACGATCGGGGCACAGAAACGGCAAGCGCCCGCGAAAGCACAACCAAGACCAGCTCCGGCGCCCACGTTTGACAATCTCGTGCCGGCAGACTCATACGTCGTCTACAGTGAAGTCAGGGACACAGGACAGTTGATCCGTTCGAGTGCAGTGAGCGATCTGCTCGAGCCAATTTTAAAACTTGCGGGCCCACCCAAAGAATTCAAGTCAGTAGTAAAGTGGCTCAACGCGCACGCCGAGCTGGTCATGGGCTCACGGCTGCTCCTAGCCACCTGGCCCATCAAGAAGAATCTGCCGGAAGCAATTTTCGTCATTGAATTCGCTTCGGCTGAAGACGCGGCGAAGTTTGCGACTCCGTTAAATGAGTTTCTGCCCACTGTGTTACCGGCGCCGGAACCGGAGGCGTCTGCAAAGACGGAAGGAAAACCGCCGGCACCCGCAAAACCCAACTTCGATATCAAACGTCTCGGTTCACTCGTCGTGATCTCGCCGCGACCATGGACCATGAAAGAACTCCGACCCGCGGGCAGCAAGTCGCTCGCTGAAGAGACCAATTTCCGCACCGCGCGCAATCGCTTCAACTCCGAATCGATCTTCGCTTACATCGACATCAAGTTGATCGAGAAGGAAGAGGATGAGCGTCAAAAACAAATTGAAGCAGAACGTAAGAAAGTGGAGGCGCAGGCAAAGAAGGCGCAGGCTGAAGAGAAGCGCAATCCTGATGAGACGGCTGTACTCGTTCCCGGAACTGAAAAGAGTGTTCAGGCAGAAGGTATTAACCCGGGAAACGTGCTATCTGTTGGGCCACCTCAGGAAGCACCGACGCCGGATCCCGTGTCCGTCGCTTTCTCAACACTCGGCATGACGCTTTTCGGCGGCGAGGGAACCTCACCTGATGCCATCGGGCTCGCGCTCTCATTTGAAGGCGAAT
>DATEWS010000142.1:0-12886 GCA_035257785.1 Pyrinomonadaceae bacterium | reverse complement strand
TACGATGGTCCACCACCGAAGATCGCGTTGTACTTGTTTTCTCCCGTTGCCGCGTAACACTCCGATCCGCCTTTCTTCAGGCAGATTACTTCCTCGAGCCGGAAGTACCAGCAACGCGGACGCTGGCAGAGGTTGCCGCCGACTGTGCCGAGATTGCGAATCTGCGGCGTCGCGATCGAGTGTGCAGCTTCGGCGAGACCGGGAAAACTCTTGCGTACACCGTCGTGCTCTTCGAGTTCAGTCAACGTCACGAGCGCGCCAATCGTGAGCCCGCGCGCGTTGAACGTAATGTTGTTGAGACCGCGAATGTGTTTGAGATTGACCAGACGCTCCGGACGCGACGTGTAGTCTTTCATCGTGGTCAACAGATCCTGCCCCCCGGCAATCGGTCGCGGCGCTTCGTCGATGTCAGCCGCCGCACGGGTGGTGAGCATCTTCACCGCTTCCTGAACTGTTGCCGGATTAGTCCACTCAAATGCCTTCATGTTTCGTGTCCTCGAAATCGGGATTTATATCTGTGTAATCTGGGTTCCCTTAGCCAAACCCATCAAAATCTTGTCGGGTGTCACGGGCAGTTCGCGCACGCGCACGCCGCACGCATTGAACACTGCATTCACGAGCGCGCCGACTGCGGGAATGATGCAGCCTTCCGCGATCCCGATCACCGCTTCGCGTTTATCGTCATCATCGATGAGCGGCACGAGCTCGGGCATCTCCAGACTGCCCGGCAACTTGTAATCTCCGAAACCCGGATTGAGCATCATGCCAAGGTGCGCATCCATCACGCGGCCTTCCCATAACGCCATTCCGAGCGACTGGATCATCCCACCATTGATCTGGCTCTCCATCGTCAAACGATTTAACGGCAAGCCGCCATCCTGGATATGGACCATCTTGATTGGCTTGACGTGACCGGTCTCAACATCGACTTCAACTTCAGCAAAGCAAACACCGTGAACCCCGCGCGCCTGCAAGTCCGCGCGCCACTCACCGTGCGAAGTAATACCCGCGGCCGGCAGCGACGCGGTTGCTTGCTTCCACGACAACGAGTGGCCACCACCCGAAATCTTGCCGCCCGAAAAAACGATCTCTTCCGGTTTCGCATTGCCAAGCAAAGGCGCAACGCGTTCGGCCATCATCATCCGTGCCTTGATCGCCGCGTCTTTCACTGACGGTGACAGCGACGGCGCAGTTGTCGATCCGCCGGACGGATTCGCAGCGCCGAGTTTCGAATTGCCAATCCGTTCTTTGACGTCGTTGATCGTGAGGCCGAGCTCTTCGGCAACGATCGCGCGCGTGTAAGTGCGTGTGCCCGTGCCGAGATCCTGTGTACCGACAGCAACAACGACCGAACCGTCGCGCGAAATCGTCACATCAACTTTGCACTGATTGTTTCCGCCGCCGCCCCATACGCCGACAGCGCACCCCATACCTCTTTTAAATGGACCAGCATTTCCGCCGGCGATCGGATTTCTCCTGGACCATCCGATCTCCTGCGCGGCTCGTCGCAACTGCCGGTGATAAACCTCGTCACGCAAGTTCTTGATGCGAAACTCGACCGGGTCCATCTTGATCTTGTAGGCGAGCTCATCCATCAGCGACTCGACGGCGAACGAAGCCTGCGGATGACCAGGCGCGCGCATCGCGATCGATGAGTCTTCGTTCGTGTGTAGCGCGTAGACCTCGCGATACGTGTCGCCCATGCTGTAGATGTACGGCTGGCCCGCCTGCGAACCCCCGCCCAGACCGCCGAGACGATACTGGCGTGCATTCAGCGCGACTATACGTCCGTCGTTCTTCACGCCCGCTTTCAACTTCTGCCACGAACCCGAGCGATTGCCCGCCATCACAAACTCGTCGTAACGAGTGAACATCAGTTTCACCGGCACCTTCGTTTGTTTCGACAAGCGACACGCAAGCATGCCTTCGAGTCCGAGACCAAACTTCGATCCGAAACCGCCGCCCATGTGTTCGACACTCACCGTCACTCCGCTTTCGGTAAGTCCGAGCTCTTTCGCAGCGTCTGCGGCGATCGTGAACGTGCCTTGCGTTGAGGCGTAGATCGTTGCCGTGTCGCCGCCGCGATAATCGACGACCATGCCGTGCGTTTCGAGACACGCGTGATGAACGCGCTGGGAAACGTATTCGCCTTCTACGATCGCGTCGGCATTTGCGAAAGCAGCTTCAGCCTTTTGCTGATCGCCGTTCTTACCTTTTTCCTGAAGGTTGTTTTCTTCGGCAACGACTTTAGGCGCGTCGGGTTTGATTGCAGCAGATGCATGGACCACGTGCGGCAGCACTTCGTATTGAACTTTGATCGCGCGCAGTGCATCGCCTGCAATCTCGAGCGTAGTTGCAGCGACTGCTGCGACTGGAGCGCCTGCAAAACGAAGTTCAGTCAACGGCGCCTGGATGATCGCTTTCACGCCCGCGATCTTCAACGCAGCTTCGGTGTCGATACTCGTGACGCGCGCGTGTGCGTGCGGGCAACGAAGAATGCGTGCATAGAGCATGCCGGGCAGGCGCTGGTCATACGTGTAACGAGCCACGCCGGCAGCTTTCAATGGACCATCGACGCGCGTGTAGCGATGATTGAGCAGCGTGTGCTTGTCGTTTGGTCCCCAGCCTGGGCCGGCGTCTGCGTCGACTTCGATCTCGACCATCTGCTCGACGCCGTTGACGACGCGCGGCACGCGGATCTTCTTCCTGGGTTTTGGTGATGGTGACGGTTGTGCTTGAGGCTGTTGCATCAGTTTTCCCTTTTTAATTCTCAGCCGGCAGTAGACTTCGCGGCCGCCAGTGCCGCTTCAAAAACTCGCGGATACGTTCCGCAACGACAGAAATTTCCTTTGCAGGCTTCGCGAACTTCGTCCAGGGTTGGGTTTGGATTCTTCTTCAAGTACGCGGAGATCGTGGTGACGAAGCCGGGCGTGCAGAAGCCGCACATCAATGCGTCCTGTTCGACAAACGCGGCTTGCACAGCGTTCGGACTCTCCGGTGAACCGAGACCTTCCACCGTTGTAATTTTGCGATTGACGGCGTCAACGGCGAGCACGAGACACGAGTAAGCGGGCTTGCCGTCGAGCAGAACAGTACACGCGCCACAAGTCCCCACGTCGCAAACGAGTTTTGGACCGGTAACAGCAGGTTCGAGATGGTTGCGCAACGCGTTGAGTAAGGTGGTGCGCGGCTCAACCTGAACGTCTCGCGAGCGTCCGTTAACGTCGAGACTGATCTTGACGTTGCCCGAGAGCGTCCCCGGTGTGCCCGGTTTTTCCTGAGCGTCTGCTTCGGTCCAAAGCTGATCGGCAATCGCAGCGCCGGCGCCTGCGATACCTACACCTTTCAGAAACTTGCGTCTGCCCGGATTGTGTTCTTCACGAGACTTCGTCATCGCTTACTTCTCCTCGAATTTTTACTCGGTGGGCATAAATTAGCATCAAACCAGATTCCCGCAAAGACGCCGCACTCTGGTACATTTAGAATCAGATGCATCCCACTACGCTTCGCAACAAGCTCGCGGGCGTGATCGCGTTTCCGGTCACGCCGTTCAAGGAGGATTTGTCACTCGATCTTCCGGCGATGCACCAGAACCTCACGCACTTATTGCAATATCAGATCTCCGCGATCGTCGCCGCCGGCGGTACTGGCGAGATGTACTCGTTGACGCCCGCCGAATACACGCGCGTGATCGAGTTAACTGCCCTCGCGGTTGAAGATCGTGTACCGGTGATCGCAGGTGTTGGTTTCGGCCAACGACTCGCGGTCGAGATGGCGCAAGCCGCTGAGAAGGCGGGGGCGGATGGCATTCTCGCTTTTCCACCGTACTATCCACACGCAGAAGACGAGGGACTGTTTGAGTACTACCGCGCGATTGCCGCAGCCACGAAGCTCGGATTGATCATCTATAGCCGCGACTGGACCAATTTCACGCCGGCGATGGTGGAACGTTTGACTTCGATTCCCACGTTGGTCGCGTGGAAAGATGGCCAGGGCGATATCAGGCGCTTGCAAGCGATCATAAATCGCGTGGGCGAGCGTCTGCACTGGATTGGAGGCGCGGGCGACGATCTCGTCGCGGCTTACTACAGCATCGGCATCCGGACGTTTACCTCGAGCATTGCGACTGTCGCGCCGCTACTTTCGTTGAAGCTTCACGAACTCGGTGAAGCGGGCGACACGGAAGCGCTTGCTGAATTACTTGACCGCTGCGTGATCCCGCTCTACGCATTGCGCTCGCGACGCAAAGGTTACGAAGTTTCGGCGATGAAAGTAATGATGGACATGGTTGGTCTCAATGGTGGTCCAGTCCGCCCGCCGCTCGTCAACGTGCGTCCTGAAGAAGAGGATGAGCTAAGAACCATCATTGCCGCGTGGGAAAAGTTTCTGTAAACCGGGTTTTAAATCCGTCTGATCCATGTTTCCATGATCGATTCTCACCAACATTTCTGGCAGGTCGGGCGTTTCGATTATCCCTGGATGTCGAGCGATCTCGGGGTGCTCTATCGCGACTACCTGCCTGGCGATCTCGCGCCGATCCTCGCTCGAAACGGCGTTAATAAGACGGTGGTGGTCCAGGCGAGCAACAGCGTTGCTGAAACGCGCTGGCTTCTCGAACTCGCGGATGCGAATCCGTTTATCGCCGGTGTTGTGGGTTGGGTTGATCTAACGAATCCCGACGCGCAATTGGATGAGCTCTGCGCGCATCCGAAGTTCAAAGGCGTCAGGCATCTTGTGGAAAGCGAGCCGAATGACGATTGGCTCATTCAGCCACCGGTGTTAGCGGGCTTGAAGAAACTTTCAGCACGCGGATGCACTTACGATTTACTGGTCCATGATCGTCATCTGAAATGCGTGTCGCAGGTTGCGGACGCTTGTCCTGAGTTACAGTTTGCGATCGATCACATGGCGAAGCCGCCGATGGGTCGCAACGAATTTGCATGGACCGTGGAGATGATGTATGTGGCCGCCTATCCAAACATCCACTGCAAGCTCTCAGGGTTGGTCACTGAAGCAAACTGGACCTCGTGGCAGACAGAAGATCTGCGTCCGTATGTCGAGCATGCGTTGGAGCTGTTTGGAGTGGATCGGATGATGTTTGGCAGCGACTATCCGGTATGCTTACTCGCGTCCTCGTACAATCGCGTGATCGACTCGTTTCAGGAACTCTTGAAAGATCTAAGCGAGGACGATCGCGACAAGATTTTTTCGACAAACGCAGCAAGGTTTTATCGACTTGATTGTGGACCGTAGCTTGAACAAGTCAGGAAGAGGGGCCTGCCCCCGCTTTGCGAGAGCGGAGGCAAGCCGCCCTTCCGGACCTGTTAGGAATGAAGATGTCTGAGACCTATTTCATCACCGGCGCACAGGGTTGCATCGGTTCGTGGATTGTGAAGGCGCTCGTCGAGCGCGGCGATCGGGCGGTGGTCTTCGATAGCAGTGATGATTCACGAAGGCTCGCTGCGATCATGGACGATTTCGCGAAGGTCAGTTTTATTACGGGCGACATTACCGATGGCGCGGCAGTCTTGTTGGCATTGGAACAGGCGGGAGCGCAACGTGTAATTCATCTCGCGGGACTGCAAGTTCCAACTTGCAAGGCTGATCCAATCAGCGGTGCGCTCGTGAACGTCGTCGGCACTCTCAACGTCTTCGAAGCCGCGAAAACAATTGGGATTAAACAGATCGTCTACGCGAGCTCGGCTGCTGTTTACGGTCTGAACTACGATGAGCCCACCACACATTACGGCGTTTTCAAACGCACGAACGAAGGCAACGCGCGTATTTACTTTCTCGATCACGGCATTAACAGTACCGGCCTGCGACCGTTAACAGTTTACGGCGTCAATCGCGACACGGGTTTGACGAGCGATCCGACGAAAGCAATGAAAGCAGCCGCGCTCGGCCGTCCGTTTCACATCCGGTTCGGCGGCGCGACTGATTTTCAATACGTCGCCGACACTGCGGCGGCGTTCATCTCGTGTGCTGATAACGCGCCCGAAGGCGCGCACGTTTTCGACTTGCACGGCGAGACTGTAACAGTCGAACGCATCGCAAACTTCATCAACTCGCAAGTCGCGCCTAACAACGGTGACCTGGTTACGTTCGGTGGTCCACCAATTCCGATCGCGCCCGCAATGGACGATAGCGCCATCCGCGGCGCGCTGAACGGACTGCCTTCGACGCCGCTCGAAGTCGGTGTACACGAAACGATGGAAAGATTTGCCGCACTGCGCGACGCCGGCCGTCTCGATACGAGCGATCTTGAATCATGAGCCACACGATGAAGGCGAGTGTGTTATGCGACGTGCACCGGCTCGAGGTGCGCGACGTTCCGCGCCCGGTGATCTCACCGTACGAAGTGCTGATTCGGGTCGCTGCGGTTGGCCTGTGTGGCACTGATGTACACATCTTCGCCGGTCACGCAAACTACAACACAAACGAGTATGGCCAGGCGATACCACTCGCGTTGCAGCCGCAGATCCTTGGTCACGAGATCACGGGCGTGATCGAAGAGGTTGGTCGAGCCGTCACAGATCTGCGCGAAGGCGATCGCGTCGTAGTGGACCAGGGACTGAATTGCGTGAGCCGCCGGCGCGAGGTTTTGTGTGACTATTGCCGTACTGAGAATAGTCACCAATGTGAGTTTTATCGCGAGCACGGTATCACAGGTTTACCGGGTGGACTCGCCGAGTTTATCGCTGTGCCGTCCGTGAATGCGGTGAAGATGGCAACGCCGCTGGAGCCGGAAATTGCAGCGCTCGTCGAACCGTTGGGCTGCATCATTCATTCGTCCGACATGGTCGCGAAGACGCGCGCGCGACATAGCGCCGAGCGCCGCGTGTTAATATGCGGCGCTGGTCCCGCGGGTTTGCTTTTCACGCAGTATCTGAGAAATGTGCTTGGCTACGAGGGTTTTCTCCTCGTCAGCGATCCGAATTTGCGCAAGCGGCAACTCGCGAAGCAACTCGGCGCTGACGTTGCGATCGATCCGGTGGGCGCCGATCTGGTTGAAGTGGTCCACGAGCACACGGGTGGCAAAGGTGTTGAGTATTTGATCGAGGCGTCGGGTTCGGGTGAGGTTTTTCGAACGATGCCGGGATTGATTTGCAAACAGGCGACCGTGCTGTTGTATGGCCACGGACACGCGGGCACGGATCTGAGCGTGTTGAGCAGCATACTTTTCAAGGAGCCGGTGTTGGTGAGTTCCGTTGGCGCTTCGGGTGGTTTCGAAAAGGATGGGCGCCCGGCAGTCTACACGCGCGCGTTGAGTCTTATCGAGCAAAACCGGATCGACATCGCGCCGCTGATCACGCACCGCTACACGAAGTTCGAAGATGTCGAGCAGGCATTATCAAATGACATTCACAATGTCGATTATGTAAAGGGCGTTGTTTTAGCCGCGGATTACGCGGAAAAAGACGGATGAGAGTTTCAATTTTCGTAACGTGCCTTGTCGATCAATTGTGGACCAGTATTGGTGTGAGTAGCGTTGAGGTATTACGGCGCCTGGGTTGTGAGGTCGAGTTCGATCAGCGACAGACCTGTTGTGCGCAGCCGGCGTTTAATACCGGCTATCGCGAGGAAGCGCGGGAAGTCGCGCAGCGCTTTATCAAGATCTATGAAGAGAGTGATGCGGAGGCGATTGTTTCGCCTTCGGGATCGTGCGTGGCGATGGTGCATCATTATCCGGACTTGTTCGCGCATGATCCGGAATGGCTGCCGCGTGCAAACGCAATCGCAGCCCGAACACACGAGTTGAGCTCGTTCCTGATTCGCGTGCTCAAGGTTGAAGACGTCGGCGCATCGTGGACCGGAAAGCTAACGTGGCACGACGCATGTCACGGTTTGCGCGATCTCAATCTCAAACACGAACCGAGAACGTTGATCCGAAACGTTCGCGGCGCTGAGTTTGTCGAGCTCGAAAACGCGGACGCGTGCTGCGGTTTTGGCGGCACCTTCTCCGTCAAGTATCCGGAGATCTCTGTGGCCATTCTCGATCAGAAGATCGATGCCATCGAACGTGCCGGTGTCGACGCGGTGGTCTCAGGCGACGCGAGTTGTTTGATGCAGATCGGTGGACGACTTTCGCGCAACGGATCGAAAGTGCGCGTGATGCATCTCGCAGAGTTACTGAATCACAGATGAACCATTTGAGCAGCGAGACGTTTCGGGAGAACGCTAAGGCGGCACTTGCCGACACGCACCTGCGCGGCGCGTTGAAGAACGCCACTTCGCTCTTCGGCGAACGACGCAAGCAAGCCGCTGCGAGTCTTCCAAACTGGGAAGCACTACGCACGCAGGCGCGCGCGATCAAAGACGAAGCGTTGTCGCATCTCGATCGTTATCTCGACGAGTTTGCTCGCAACGCCGAGAGTCGCGGCGCTAAGATCCATCGCGCGCACGATGCCGCAGCCGCGAACGCGATCATCTGCAAGCTGGCAGCCCGGCACCACGCGCGCATCATCGTCAAAAGCAAGAGCATGACGACCGAAGAGACGCACTTGAACACGGCGCTCGAAGCCGCCGGCATGCAGGTGGTCGAAACGGATCTCGGCGAATACATTATCCAACTCGCGGATGAGCCGCCGTCGCACATCATCGCTCCCGCCATTCACAAAACGCGCGGACAGATCGCGGAGCTTTTCACCGCCGAACTCGGCATGCCGCCGACTGACGACATCGTGCAACTTACCAGCACCGCGCGCACGACGTTGCGCAACCGTTTCGCAACGGCTGACATGGGCATCAGCGGCGTCAACTTCGCTATCGCCGAAACCGGTACGATCGTGATTGTCGAAAACGAAGGCAACATTCGGTTGACGACGAGTTTGCCGCGCGTACACATCGCGGTGATGGGTATCGAGAAAGTGATTCCACGCTTCGCCGATCTCGATGTATTTCTGAAACTGTTACCTCGTTCCGGCACGGGTCAACGATTGACTACTTACCAGTCATTCATCACTGGAACGAAGCGACATGCGACCGATGAAGGTCCGGAAGAGTTGCATATAGTACTGCTCGACAACGGCCGCTCGCGCATGTTGGCCGATCCGATAACGCGACAATCGCTCGCGTGTATTCGTTGCGGCGCGTGTTTGAATGCGTGTCCCGTGTACCAGCAGGTGGGCGGGCATGCGTATGGGTCCGTGTATCCTGGTCCAATCGGCGCGGTGATCACGCCGCAGTTGATCGGTATAGAAAAAACCTCGCAGCTTCCCTATGCCTCGAGTTTGTGTGGTGCGTGTCGCGAGGTTTGTCCGGTGAAGATTGACATACCGCAGTTGTTGTTACACCTGCGCGCAGAGATCGCGCCGCGTAAAGGAAGCACCGCAGAGCGTTGGGCGTTCAAGTTGTGGGCGAAAGTGATGACGAGTCCGCGGCTGTACAAGCTGAGCTCGGTTGCGGGACGTGTGTTGCAACGATTCGTCCCGATCTCGCGGGCATGGACCAAGGGCCGCGATCTGCGTCCGATCGAGTCGAAGAGTTTTCATGAACTGTGGCCTATTTAAAGAAAACGTCGAATCTGTGGCGGGTCACTGTGTGATCACCACAGATGTCGCGGATGTTTTAAGGCAGATCATCGCGGATCTGCGGGCGGAGCGCGTCGCAGTTTCAGATGCGCCGGAGTTGGCGGCGTTTGGGGTCGTGCCTGACGCTACTGAGATCTTCGAGTGCGACGTTGGTATTACAAATGCGCAGGCAGCGATTGCCGAGACGGGCAGCCTCGTTCTCGACAGCTCGTGCGAGCGGAATCGATTGGTTTCAGTCGTGCCGCCGGTGCATATCGCGATCGTTGCGGCGTCGCGCATTTACGGAACTCTCGCCGATGTGTTGGCAATGTTGCAGAGTGCGCCGGAACTGAGTCCGGCGATCACTTTTATAACTGGCCCATCGCGCACCGCCGACATTGAGTTAACACTCACAATCGGCGTGCACGGACCAAAAGAGCTGTACGTAATCGTTGACGAGTCGAACTGATGCACATAATTTCGTTCGCGACTAAAGAAACCAACTGGACCGTGCCGCGTGTGGGGTTTCTGCTGCACGTCGGTCAGCGCGACACTGGCTATCGACTCGATTGCGAGAAACTGTTCGACGAAGACGAGCGTCCGGCGAATACGCTTGCGTGGTTCGACATGGATGGTCCATGGTTCCAACGCGCGCGCGAAACGCACGACACGCTTATTCGCGATGAGAATGCACTTGCTGAAGCGGGCGAGCGCGGCTGGCTGGTGCCAAGCCAGGACGCTTATTGGTTCGCGCCTGTTCCGAGGCCGGGCAAGATCATCTGTATCGGACTCAACTACCGCGACCACGCCGCCGAAAGTAAGATGGCGATTCCCGAGAAGCCGGTGGTGTTTTCGAAGTTTTCAACTGCGGTCATCGCGCCGGGTGAGCCGGTGGTGATTCCGTCGACTAGTCAACAAGTCGATTATGAAGCGGAACTCGCGGTCGTGATCGGACGCCGGGCAAAGCACGTCAGCGCGGCCCGCGCTTATGATTACGTGCTGGGCTACACTGCTTTCAACGACGTGAGCGCGCGCGATTTTCAGTTTGCAGACGGGCAGTGGCAACGTGGAAAATCGTGCGACACGTTCGCGCCGATGGGCCAGACGATCGTCACCACCGACACGATCAAGGATCCACACAAGCTCTCGATCAAGCTCGCATTGAATGGCGAGACGATGCAGGACTCGAACACCGATCAACTGATCTTCGGCGTGCCGGCGCTGCTCGAGTTTCTGTCGCAGTCGATGACGCTCGAACCTGGCGACGTGATCGCGACAGGCACGCCGTCAGGTGTTGGGTTCGCACGCAAGCCCCCGGTGTTTCTCAAACCGGGCGACCAGATGGAAGTGTTGATTGAGGGCATGGGTGGTTTGGGAAATCCAGTAACCGCGGATGACACGGAATAAAATCCGGATTTGTTCCGCGTCATCCGTGGTTAAAAAATCTCGTAGGAAAACAGATGATGCGAAAACTTCTTGTTGTGTTACTTCTTCTGAGTTTGGTCGTCGCATGCACGAAGACCAACAGCGGCGGCAAAAAGAAATTCACGATCGCCGTCATCCCCAAAGGCACCACGCACGAATTCTGGAAAAGCATCCACGCCGGCAGCATCAAGGCCGCAAACGAACTCACCGCCGCGGGGACCGATGTCGAAGTGATCTGGAAAGGCCCGATTCGTGAAGACGATCGCGAACAGCAGATACAGGTCGTCGAAGGATTCGCGGCACAGGGCGTGAGTGGCATCGTGCTCGCGCCACTCGACAATCGTGCGCTGGTGCGGCCGGTGTCCGAAGCCAATCGTGCCGGTGTGCCCACTGTCATCATCGACTCGGGACTCGAGTCTACCGACTTCGTCAGTTTTGTCGCTACTGACAATCGCAAGGGCGGAACACTCGCCGCCGATCGCATGGGCCAACTTCTGAACGGCAAAGGCAAGGTACTCCTGTTGCGTTACGCCGAGGGCTCGGCGAGCACCACCGAACGCGAAGAGGGTTTCATCAGTGAACTCAAACAGAAGTTTCCCGACATCGAACTCGTGTCGACCAATCAATACGCGGGCGCCACGCGCGACACCGCGAAGCGCGCGTCTGAAAATCTTTTGAACACTTACGCCGATCAGGTCCAGGGCATCTTCACGCCGAACGAATCATCGACCGCGGGCATGCTGCTCGCGCTTCAGGACATCAGCAAAGCCGGCAAGATTTCCTTTGTCGGTTTCGACTCCAGCCAAACTTTCATCGACGCGATCAACGCGAACCAGTTGCACGGCATCGTCGTGCAAAATCCATTCAACATGGGCTACCTCGGCGTGCGCACGATGGTCGACAACCTGCTCGGCAAGCCGGTCAGCAAGCAGATCGACACGGGTGTGATGCTGGTCACGAAAGACAATATGCAATCACCCGAAGTGCAGAGCTTACTCCACCCACCACTCGATCAATATTTGAAATAGGATCTATCTGTCCTATCGGACCTATGCTCGCAATCAAATGGTTGCTGAAGTACAAAAGTGGCTGAATCGACTTGGACCAGTCCTCGGGCTGGTCCTCGTGATCGGCATCTTTTCTCTGCTCGTCGACACGCCCGGGCGACTGCTCTCCCCTAACAATCTACGCATCGTTCTTTCGCAGACGGTGATCGTCGCGATCGGTGCGATCGGAATGACGCTGATCATCATCAGCGGCGGGATCGATCTCGCTGTTGGATCGACGATCGCTTTAACGGGTGTTGTGACAGCGCTTGCAATCAACGCGGGTCTGCCGCCCTCAGCCGCGTTGTTGAGCGGGATTGTTGTTGGCGGACTCGTCGGCGTGGTCAACGGACTCGTGATCACGCGATTGAAAGTGGTGCCGTTCATCGCGACGCTGGGCATGCTCGGCGTTGCGCGTGGTGTGGCGAAATGGCTGGCGAATCAACAGACCGTGAATATGCCGGGCACGTGGTTGAATGAACTGCTGGTGATGTTTCCGAATCCGTCGTGGCTGCTGGTTGCGCCGGGTGTGTGGATCGCGATCGTGCTTGCGATTGTGGCGGCGATCGTTTTGCGCAATACGGTTTTTGGGCGACGTGTTTTTGCGCTCGGATCGAACGAAGCCGCTGCGCGTGCGTGTGGTATTGCGACCGATCGATTGAAGGTTTGGATCTACGGACTGGCGGGTTTGTTGTTTGGACTCGCGGGCGTGATGCAGATGTCGCGCTTGCGACAAGGTGATCCGACGGTCGCAGCCGGATCGGAGTTGGACATCATTGCGGCGGTCGTGATCGGTGGCGGCAGTTTGAATGGCGGCGAAGGAAGCATTCTCGGATCAATGATCGGTGCGTTGATCATGGCGTTCCTGCGCAATGGTTGTCAGCAGGTCGGTTGGCCCAACTA
>DATEWS010000141.1:0-4478 GCA_035257785.1 Pyrinomonadaceae bacterium | reverse complement strand
AACGGCCTGCGAGCCGGTAGTATCGGTGTTTCCTTCAATACGCAGCACTGTGTTGCCGAAAGACGTCATGGTCTCGCCGAGTTTGTCGAGCAGTAGATATGAGCCCGGCATGATCTCATCGGAGCCCGGCGTGAACTGAATCTGGATCTGTTGATGAAGAATCGGCACGTCTTTTTCCGACGGAGCCTTCGCGACGACCGGAGCTTCTTCAACTTTCTGTCCCGGGAAGTACGACGCTACGGCCTGGAGAAAGCGAGTGTCGGCCCAGTTCTTCGCATCGACAGACTTCGTTACCAAACCTTTCTTGCGCCAGATCACAAACGCGGTGTCGAAGAGAGTGTCGTAGTGCGCTTTCGCTCCAGTAAGACCGTAGAACTGTGCGTTGTCGGCATAAGGAGTGAGTTTCAATCCGGAAAGCATTCCCGAGACCGTGTCGGTGTCGAGCTTCAACGCGCGCGCCACAATCTCATACGACGGATTCGGATTGTTCTTGATCATCTCGATGCCTTCGAGCCAGCCACGCACGAAGTCGCGGACAGTTTCCGGCGCTTGATCGATCAATTCCTGACGCGCGCAAAGCGTGTCAGCAATGATGTTGGTTGCGGCTTGTGTCGAAACAAGTACGTGCGCTTCAGAACCGCGCGCCTCGACAGCGCCCGAAAGATCCGGTTCCCAGGTGACTGCGGCGTCAACTTGTTTTGCTTTGAATGCTGCGGCAGCGGCGGGCGCGTCAGTCATGAAAATGATGTTCTTCTCAACTGCGGCACGCTCGTCAGGTGTCAGACCGGATTGCGACAGCAGGTAAAGCAGCAGAAAGTGTGACGGAGTAAACTGCGTGCAAGCGATCTTGTGGCCTCTTAGATCTTCGACTGACTTGATCGTCGAAAGCGCGACGATGCCGTCGCCGCCACGCGACCAATCCTGCATGATGATCGACTTGGCTTTCTGATTCTGTTCGGCGAGCACTGACGCCTCGCGCGCCCAGTTGTCGACGGTGTTCCACATGATGTCGACTTCACCACTGCGAAACGCCGCGAGTTTGGCGGCGGGATCTTCGAGCAGCACGAACTTCACGTCCATGCCGTATTTAGATTTGTATTGCGAGCCGGCGTTCGGATCCATGCCGTTGTTGAAGACGATGCCGGGCGAGTGGCCCGCCCAGGTGTTGATACCGACTACGAGCGGACGGCTCAAACGACCGGCGCCGACTGAAGTCGCGCTGACTCCGGTAGAACCAACGTTTCGTCCCGGATCGCCGGGGCCGCCCTTCAACTTATCGAAGTCGCCTTTTGAATCTTCGCCGGAAGCTCGTTCGCCGCCGGCCCAGTTTTTGATGGCCTCACCTTTGTAATGCCAGGTGGCAAAACCGATAACCGCAAGAACAACTACAGCAATGAAAGCCTTGGCCAGGGGAGTCAGTCTCATTTGTCACCTCGAATTAAAGAACCAGCATAGGTCCTATAGGTCCAACAGGACCTATATTGATGGCATTGAAGTTTTCACTACATGCTCTTATTCGTCTGCGCACTCTGCTGTGCAGCCTTCTTCGCTTTCAGCTCGGCCAGTTGCTGTTTGGCTTGCACGTCGCCGGTCTGCGTGCGTAATGCCGCAAGACGCGAGTCAAGCGAGGATTCTGAAAGCTCCTTCCCCAGGTTCGCTTCGGCAATGGTGGTCTTGATGTGCTGGCGCACGTTGTCGAGCGCCTTAACTTCTGCGTCAACTGACAGTCCGTCGAGTTGCTCCTGAACTTTGATACGCGCCTGCGCCGACTGCATCTTCGCAAGCATCGAATCGCGCTCGCCTTGCAGTTTTCTGATTTCCGATTGCACTCCCAACAAAGAGGTCTTGGCGGAGTCGGCATCGCCGCGCGCCTGTTCCATCTCGGTCTTCAAGTCGCCAACTTCGCTCGTCAGTTGATTCTTCTTCTGAATCAGGATGAGCGCCAGGTCGTCCTGATTAGTGGAAACAGCCGTATCGAGCTCAGCTTCAGTTTGGGCCAACTCGGCGCTCGCGCGTTTGTAACGCTCGTCGATATCTTCGCGCCGGCGAATGATTCCGGCGGTGGCGGTCTTCAGCTTCGAATACTTCTCGACCATCGAATTGATCGCGTTCTCGTAAGCGATCTCCGGATGCTCCTTTTCGATGTCCGAAATCCATAACGATAGGAAACCCTTCCAGAGGTTAGCCAACCGTTTGAACATAGGTTCTCTTCCTTTCTCTCTTAATTAGCCAAGCCTTAATTAGCCGGAGTGGGCTGAGCTGAAGGATCGTGGAGCTTCGGTGAAGCTTGAACAACTTTTGCAACTGTTTCCTGGCCGAAGAACTCCAGCACTTGCTGAACCTCGAGCTTCTTATCGTTGCAGGTTTTGATTAGGGTTTGTTGTTCATTGACGCTTTGCTGCATAACACTACGAATATTTGCGATCTCTTGTTCGTATTGCTTGATGCGCGCCTCGGATTCCTGAATCAACTTTTCGTTGTCGGCGGCGCCGTTCCGGAGGTAGCCGTCGAGCGCCTGGATCTCTTCGACTGTTGCTTCAATGATTTTCTCGATCGGCACTCCAAAAGCCTTGAGTGAAGCTTCGACAATCTGCTTCTTGACGGCCGCGTCCGTGCCGGCAGGTAAACTGCGCAGCAGGTCGGTCGTTCGTGCGACTCGCTGCTGTTCATCCTGATCGACTCCGGCGGCCCCAAAGACAGCCGCGAAATCGACCTGACCACCAGTAGGCGGTGGCGGCGCTGACTGAAAAACCGACTGGGTCGGCGATGGCGTGGTGTAGTTATCTGTTGTTGCCGGAGGTGTTGGTTCAGGAACACTTCCAAAATCGGTCTCGACGGGTGTGGGAGCCTCGTCGCGCTCGATAAACCAGCCTGCGACGGTCGAACCCCACCCCTTTTTGTCGCTCATAAGCGGCGTCCTCCGGTTTTTCCCGAAGTCCAAAACCGCGAAAGCTTATCATATCAAGCCGCAGATTTACGCGGATGGACGCAGATAAGTTTTAATCTGCGTCCATCCGCGTAAATCTGCGGCTTAAACGATTGCAAAATTTACCAGTTGACCTTAATCTATGCGCACACGCGCAAACCTCTCTCCAATTATTGTCATCTTTAAACCCGTATTCCCCCGACGCACCGATGCCATGCTTCGTGCCAGATACAACTTGAACGGTCACCCGTCTCTGAAGGGAGCTTCGAAAATGAGAGTATTTTGCCCGGAACACAAACGAGGATTCTTCGCTCCTCGTCAAAGTCCCATCAAGTGTGAGAATCGCGGCCACTTGCTCGGCGAGATCGACTTCGAGGGCCAGGCAAACACTCCGGTCGAATTCCAGTGGCAGTATTGCTGCAACTGCGAACACTTCTGCCCGGTAGATTTTGACCAGCACGGCCTGCAACGATGCCCGGTCTGCACTCGCAGAAGCTCGCTCCTTTACTTGTGTGACAAGTGTTACGTCATCAGTTTCGAGTCGAACACACCGCTCCAAACGAAGAATTTCACGTTGACCGCCGAAGGTGTTCCGCAACCTTCTTGTCCCGGATGTTTGCGTGCTGCGCCGGCTGACCTGCACGAACATACCTGCGACGAAGTTAATGCGTCGTTCATTACGGGGCTCAACACGTGCCCGATCTGCAACGAACGTCTCGATATCGCGCCGGCGTTTCCCTCGACAGTGGCCAACTACCTGAAGCGCACGAAAGCCGCGCACAAGGTCAACGTCACTTTCGACTACGAGACCGGAGCTTTCGCGCCGGTCGAGGATGGCGAGTTTGTAGTTGTGACCAGCCTCGAGCAACCAATCGTTTTACCGCGGGCGACGAAGTTTGCAGCGAAGCGTGATTTCTACGAGTACTACCAGGACTATTACCACTGTGCGAATCCGGACGCCGGCGAGGTGCAGATTTTGCAACCTGCGTTGGTGACGCGCGGCGGAAATGGTTGGACACTCGCTGCGACCGGACTACTTGACGTCGTCAAGCAACAGCCGAAGCCGCGGCCAGTGGTAGTTCAACCGCCGGTGGTCCAGCAACCTGTCATCAAGCAGGAAGAGCCACAGCCCGCTCCCGTTCCGGCGCCTGTGCCTAAGAAGGAGCAACCGGGCGCGCGTGCGTGTACTGATTGCGGGGCCATGATCGAGGCGAAATACGCGTTCTGTTGGAAGTGCGGCGCCGCGATGGATAATGAACATCATTCATCAATCCCTAACCCACGCAAACCACCAACGTTACTTTCACAAGCGATGGATCTTGACGACGAGCTCACCGTGCAAACTGAACCGCGTCCGTTGAGCTCGACCATGTTCTCATGGACAAACGCACACACACCCGAACGTCCTGGTTCGACGTCACGCGGGTCGGTGCTCAAGTTGATCGCGATTGCCGCGATCGCTTTGACGCTCGTCTCCCTCGGTTTATTCGGATTGCTGCGTTCGAGCACGCAAACGGCTTCGGCTACGGTTGAAACACCGGTTCAGCAACCA
>DATEWS010000140.1:0-3292 GCA_035257785.1 Pyrinomonadaceae bacterium | reverse complement strand
GTGCCTTCACGACACGGCGTACACCAGCCACACGACTCGTGTTTATAAAACTCAGTCAGATTTTTCGTCGACTCGAAGATGTCAACCGTCTCATCCATCACGATGAAACCACCCGAACCAACACTCGAGCCCGCCGCGACGAGACCTTCGTAATCCATGCGCACGTCTTTGCCGATAATCTGATCGGCGCGCATGATGTAGACCGACGAGCCGCCCGGAATCACTGCTTTGAGTTGTTTCCCGTCGAGCATGCCGCCGCAGTCTTCCATGATGAACTTTTCCATGTCGTCGTAGCCCATCGGTAGTTCGTAAACGCCGGGACTGTTGACATGACCCGAGACAGACCAGAGTTTCGTGCCGCCACTCTTTTCGGTGCCGAGTTTTTGATAAGCCTCGCCGCCCATCTTAATGATGTCGGGCACGGCGGTGAGCGTCTCGACGTTGTTCACAACCGTCGGTGCTGCATACAAACCTGAGACAGCAGGGAAGGGAGGCTTCATGCGAGGATGGCCGCGCAGTCCTTCGAGTGAACTCAGCAGCGCGGTCTCTTCACCGCAGATGTAAGCGCCCGCGCCTGTGTGCGTATGGATCTCGCAAGAGAAATCAGTGCCGAGAATATTGTTGCCGAGAAGTCCGGCGGCGCGCGCTTCATCAAGCGCTACGTCCATGATGTCGATCAGGTATCTGTACTCGCCGCGCGTGTAGATGTAATTCGTCTTCGCGCTCAAGGCGTAGGCCGCGATCAACATGCCTTCGATCAACATGTGCGGATCGCGTTCCATTAAGTAACGATCTTTAAAGGTGCCCGGCTCGGATTCGTCAGCGTTACAGACGACGTACTTCGGTTTGGGTGAGTCTTTCGGAACGAAGCTCCACTTCATCCCCGTGGGGAAACCCGCGCCGCCACGCCCGCGCAGTGCCGACTTCTTCACCTCATTGATCACGTCGTCAGGCGACATGCCATCAAGGACTTTCTTGATGGCCTCGTAACCACCGTTGCGACGATACACATCCAGCGAACGCGAGTTTTCGAGATGAACTCGTCGCAGTTGTAATGGTTCACATCCGATTGCTTCGATACGCATCAGGGCAGTTGGTCCAATACTTGATCGATCTTTTCCGGCGTCAGGTTCTCGTGATAATCGAAGTTGAGCTGGAACATCGGCGCCGTGCCGCACGAGCCCAGACACTCGACTTCGCTCAACGTAAAGCGACCGTCAGCGGTCGTCTCGCCGACCTTGATACCCAGTTTTTGCGAACAGTATTCCGTGATCTTTCCCGCGCCGCGAATCTTGCATGACAATGTTTTGCAAATCTGAATGTGGTACTTGCCGACGGGCTGCGTTTGGATCATCGAGTAGAAAGTCGCGACTTCCCAGATGTCTGTGACGCGCAACTTCAAACGATGCGCGAGATAAAGCACGCCCGCCGGATCGAGATAACCGCGTTCACGTTGGACGATGAACATCAACGGCAGGATCGCGGAACGTATCACCGGATACTTCGCGAGGTGACGATCAATCTCCGCCTCAACCTCCGGCGAAAACGTGGCCGGCTCGACACCGAGATCGACGGGTTGAGATAACGGCTGGATATTAACGATCTGGGTACTCATCAGTTTTAGCCACGGATTACACGGAAAAAATCGGATTTAATATCTGTGTTATCTGTGGTTACCTGTCAATCTCTCCTAACACGACGTCAAGTGAACCGATGATCGCGACAATGTCCGCCACCATCTCGCCTTCAGACATCACCGGCAATGCCGACAGGTTTACGAAACTTGGACCACGCACGTGCACGCGGTTCGGTTTTGGACCACCGTCAGACTTGATGTATACGCCCAGCTCGCCTTTCGACGCTTCAATCGGGTGATAAACCTCGCCCGCCGGAACATCAAAACCTTCGGCAACGATCAGGAAGTGATGAATCAACGCGTCCATGTGACTCTTCATCGCTTCGCGATCCGGCAGGACGACTTTCGGCGCGTCCGCTTTCACCGGTCCCGGTTGCAAACGCGCGAGCGCCTGCGTCGAGATCTTGTGCGACTCCGTCAACTCACGCATGCGCACCATGTAACGAGCCCACACATCGCCATCAGGTTCGGTCGGTACTTCGAAATCGTAGTTCTCATAACCGCAGTAAGGATTCGCGCGACGAATGTCTAGATTGATGCCGCTGCCACGCAAGCATGGACCAGAAAGTCCCCAGTCAATCGCATCTTCAGCCGAGATCTTGCCGATGCCCTGAGTGCGACGCTGAAAAATTCGATTGCCACTCAGCAAGATGTGAAACTCATCAACAGCCTTCGGAAAGTCGTCGAGAAACTGTTTGCAACGAAACTCAAAACCCGCCGGCAGGTCCATCATCAAGCCACCGATGCGAAAGTACGATGGCGTCATGCGTCCACCTGATGCAGCTTCGATCAGGTTCAGAATCTTTTCGCGTTCGCGGAAGCAGTAGAAGAAGACGGTCATCGCGCCGATGTCGAGCGCGTGTGTTCCGAGCCAGACGAGATGCGACGCGATGCGTTGCAATTCGCACATCAACACGCGAATCGTTTGCGCACGTTCGGGAATTACGAGACCGAGCAGTTTCTCAGCCGCCATCACGTAGCCGAGGTTGTTGCCAAGTGGATTGAGGTAATCCATCCGGTCAGTGATCACGATGCCTTGCTGGTACTTCTTGTACTCAAACAGCTTCTCCATCCCCGTGTGGAGATAGCCGATGTCAGGTGTCGCCTTCACCACCATCTCGCCGTCGAGCACCAACTCCAGACGCAGCACGCCATGCGTCGATGGATGTTGTGGACCCATCGAGATCGTCATTTGCGTGTCCAGTGGCTGATCGACGATTTCAAATTGTGGTGGAATGGTTGCTGACACAGATTACACCGATAACAAATCCGATCTACTTCAAGCTATAGGGTTCGTAACCACGCAAAGGGAAATCCTTACGCAACGCATATCCCTGCCAATCATCGGGGAGCAGAATGCGACGCAGATCCGGATGGCCGTCAAAGATCACGCCAAAGAGATCAAACGTCTCGCGCTCGTGCCAATTCGCGGTTCGCCAAACACCGGTGACACTCGGCACGTGAGTGTCTTCCTCGTTCAGCACGACCTTCAAACGAACGCGATGGTATTTAGTGGTTGAAAAAAGGTGGTAATTGACTTCGAAGCGCGGCTCTTCTTCAACGCCTCGGTCCGCGCCGCAAATGTCAGCGAGAAAGTTGAACTGTCCTTCGGGCCACGTCTTCAGAAACGAGCACGCCGCGACGATGTGTTCGCGC
>DATEWS010000139.1:0-4053 GCA_035257785.1 Pyrinomonadaceae bacterium | reverse complement strand
CTTGAGTTTCCTTCGCGTACAGATTGCGCTTTCCTACAATCTCAACGGTGACCATCCCAAAGCGATCGCGATGCTCAAGTCGACTTTGCGTGACTACGCGGAAAGCGGCGCTGCGAACCTGGGTAACATTTATACGGCTCTATCGCGCGTTTATCGAAGTATCAGCGAATACCCGATCGCTCGTGATTACGCGCAAAGGGCGTTGGAGCAGTTTCGTCAGAATGGTGAATGGCACGGACTTGCCGAAGCTTATTTTGGTGTCGGCATGGCTGATATCCACGAAGGTAATTACGAAGCGTGCCTTGAGAATTACGAGCAGGTCTTAAAACTCATCGGCGACAAACCAGCTGCATATCTCCTCGGCCGAACTTACTCAAACATGGCGGGCGCCTGCTGGTTTTTGAAACGACCGCAGGAAGGCATCGATTACCTCAAGAAAGCGATCACTTACTACGAACGTACCGATCACAAGACCAATGCTGCCGACGGTTATAACAACCTCGGTATCAACCTGATCTTAATCGGCCAGTGGGACCGTGCCCAGGAAGCACTCGAACGCGCGCTTGCGCTTGCGACGGAAGTTGATGAACGCGGCGCCAAAGTGCCGATGATTCTTGATTCGCTGGGCGAGTTGCACATGCTTCGTGGCGATTTAGACCAAGCAAAAGACTATTTAACTCGAGCGGTTGGTTTAGCCACTGAGAATGGGAACAAGTGGTACGCCGCGCAGGCTTTACGAACGCTGGGCCGTTGTCTTTTGGTCACCGAAGATCCGGCGAACGCGCTTGCAAAAGCACGCGAAGCGCTGACGCTCGCCGAAAGTATTGGTGACCGTCAGGCCATTTGTGAATCGCGCTTGATCGCTGCCGAAGCACACTTGTTAACAGGTGAGTTGGAGGAATGTAGTCGAGAGCTTCAGCGCGTAAGTGAAGAAACAACCGACTCGCCGACCGATCTTGCGTTTACAGGTGACGCGCATCGCCTCAACGGAATGTTGAACATGCGCCGAAATGACGCCGCGTCAGCCGCACAACATTTCGGCAGCAGCGTTTCGATCTTCGACATGCTGGGCGATCGTTATCGCGCCGCGCGTGCACACCTTGAATTGGGCCGCGCTTACGCGACGATTTTGCCAGGCCGGGCCGGGGAACATTTAAGTCGCGCGTTGAATACGTTTCGAGAATTGGGTGCGCGGCTCGATTTGTCGCGTGCTGAAGAAGAGCTGAGGGATCTTTCCCGTTCGACTCCGGAACGTATCCAGGAGCAGTCGGCGCTGACACAGTTGCTGACACTGCGGCTCGCTGAAGCAGTTGCATCGCGCGAACTACTTTTGCGCGAGCTTGCAGCGGTGATGCGTCAGGAAACAGGCGCGCAGCGCGTGATTATTACCGAGCAAGGTGAACGTCGCGAGCCTAAAGTCGTCGTTGCCATGGGCTGCACGCCCGCGGACAGCTACGCGATAGCGATGGAGCTTGACGCTGTAGAGGACGACGCCTCTCGCGATCGATACTGCCGCAAGCACGATGCAGAAGTGATCATCTTGAAGTCATCGAACGCGCCGACGGCCAAGCTTTATCTGGCGCCTCGCAATCGCGCGAAGTTGCCGAAAGGAGTTGCACTCGAGCCGCTGCTGCGCGTCGTTGAATTGGGAATGGACGTTTGTGCGCTGCGTGCGGGAGCGCAAAAAAGTGGCGCCAGCGAGAGTAGCGACGAGTTGACTGGCACGAGCCTGATGCCTGGTTTTATACATTCGAGCCCGGCGATGACGCAGTTGGTCGAAGAAGTACACAAGATCCGTTCGTCGGATGTGACTGTGTTGGTAACGGGCGAGTCGGGCACCGGCAAAGAGCTCGTGGCGCGTGCGATTCATGCAATCTCATCACGGCGCGCGAAAGTGTTTGTGCCGTTCAACTGCACGGCCGTGCCGAAGGAGTTGTCGGAAGGATACCTGTTTGGTTACCGGCGGGGAGCGTTTACTGGGGCGATTTCGGATTCACAGGGCGTGATTCGCACTGCTGCGGGGGGCACGCTTTTCCTGGACGAAGTCGGCGATCTCCCGTTGGACGTTCAACCAAAACTGCTGCGGTTTTTGCAGGAGGGTGAAATTCAGCCGCTCGGCGAGCAACGTCCAAGCAAAGTTGACGTGCGCATCATTGCTGCCACCAATACGGACCTTGAAGACATGGTGGCGCAGGGCCGTTTTCGCGAGGACCTGTACTACCGGCTCAACGTGATTCGCTTGCGTGTGCCGCCGTTGCGCGAACGCCGTTCTGAGATTCCGACGATTGTCAATTACTACGTCAATCACTATTCGGCGAAGTTTGGACGGAAGGACATTCAGATTACACCGCAGGCTGTAGATCTCTTGATGGTGAGTGATTGGCCTGGAAACGTGCGGCAGCTTTGTAATGAAATTCAGCGCACGGTGGCTCGTTCCGAAGACGGTACGGTCATCACTCCCGAGCATCTTTCACCAGAGCTCAAACGAACTTCTTCACCTACGACGCCTTCGGCCGCGTCAATCGCTGCGATGCCATCGTCAACAAACCTTCAAAGGGCGGGGACGCTTGCCGATGCGCTTGCGGAAGTTGAGCGACGCATGATTGCCGACGCAATGCGCCGGCATGGAGGCAACATCTCGCGCGCTGCGCGTGAACTAGGTCTAACTCGCCGCGGTCTCTATCTCAAACTCGAGCGCCACGATCTGAGTGTCAGCGCTTAACTCTGAAATTCCTTCACACCGTTGTTCTTGCGTTGCGCGATTTCCTGGGCGATTGTGCAGATTCTGTCGATATCGAAGGGTTTAGCGACCACCCAGTCTGCCTTCACCTCATTTTTGGTTTCGAGGCTGATCGCGTCGGCCCAGCCACTAATGATCGCGATTGGCATGGTTTGCGAGCGCTTTCTGATTTCGGTAACGAGTTCCCAGCCGCTCATATCAGGCATGCCGATGTCTGTGAACAGGGCGTCAAACTTACCTTCGTACTGGTCGTAGAGTGCCAGGGCTATTTCGCCGCTCTGGGCTGAAACCACTTCGCAGCCTTCTGCTTCCAGCGCTTCGATCAGCACTTCGCGAACGTGTGTTTCGTCGTCAACGACCATTACGCGAACTTTGTCTTCTGTGTTTGTGCTCGCAATAGCTGGAGCGTGAGTGCCTTCGGCTTGGGGTACTGTGGGTATGACTTTCGGCAGTGAGATTTTGAAGGTTGTACCGCGGCCGGGTTCGCTATCCACTTCGATCGAGCCTTCGTGGCGGCGGATGATACCGAAGCTGACTGCCAGGCCCATTCCGGTGCCTGCTTTGCCTTTGGTGGTGAAGAACGGGTCGAAGAGTCGCTGTTTGACTTCGGGCGTCATACCGGTGCCCGTGTCAGTGATATGGACCGTCACGCGTTCGCGGATTTCCTGAGCGGAAACGCGTACCTCGCCGCCTGAGGGCATTGCGTCGATGGCGTTGTAGATCATGTTCACAAGCACTTCGCGCAGTTCGACCGGATCACCTTTGATAAACGCCTTGCAGTCGCCGTGGAGGACGAAGCGAATGGGTGCGAATTCTGAGCGCGATTCCCAGCGCGGGCGCGTCATTTCGCACGCGTCTTTGAGCAGTTCGGCGACGGCTATGGTCTCGAATTCGCGGCTGGGGCGCTGGCGAGCGAAGTCCTGGATGCGGCGGATGATGTGAGCGCCGTCTTCTGCGCTCTTGATGATGAGTTCGAGGCCGGCTTCGATTTTCGCGGGATCGTTGCTATTGCGAAGGATGAGCTGTGCGCGGCCCAAAATACCGGTGAGAGTGTTGTTGACGTTGTGGGCGACGCCGAACGACAGCTCGCCGAGCGCGGCCATCTTCTGCGCGTGAATTTCCTGTTCGCGCTGAGCTTTGTAACGCGAGTGAGCTTCGGCAATCATGTCGAGGCACTTCTTCAGTCGTTCCCGCGTCGCGTGCTGCTGCGAATTGGCGAGCAACTGATTCGCTTGCGCCCCAATCTCCCGCCGCTCATCATCCGCCAGCTGCTCACACATCTCCTCGATAAGAATCAACAACGCCCGCCCGGC
>DATEWS010000138.1:0-5034 GCA_035257785.1 Pyrinomonadaceae bacterium | reverse complement strand
CTTCACGCAACGAGTCGAAGGTCTCGACGATGGTCTTTATCACTACGACGTGATCGCGCACTCGCTGCAACAGCTTCGCAGCGAGAACCTGTTCAGCACGCTCGAGCCGATGTTTTATACGTATCCGTTTATGAAGAACGCGAACGTCGTGATCGCCCTGGCGGCAGTTTTCATGCGCACGCAGTCGAAGTATGGCCCGCGCGGTTATCGTTACATCCTGCTCGAAGCGGGGCACGTAGCGCAGAACATCTGCCTGCGCGCGATGGAGCTCGGACTCGAGTCGTTGTGCATGGGCGGCTTCGTCGACTCCGCTTTGAATGGCCTCCTGAATCTCAAGCTCACTGAAGAAGGCGTCGTCTACACAGTCGCCGCCGGCTTCGCCTAGTGTCGGAATTTTTCTGCGGCGGCTGCTGCACGTACTGCCGGATCTTCACCAAAACGAGCAGGAACACTGCTTGCACTTGTTCTCCATTGAAAAATCGCAAGGAGAACAACCGATGAAACCAATTTCAGTTTTACTAGTCCTACTACTCCTCTCGAGCCAGGTGCCGCTCGTGTTTGCACAGTCGTTGAGTGATTGGGGTGCAGTGCAACGTATTCGGACTGACGAAAAATTGCTCGTCAGGCAGAAGAACGGCAAAGAAATCACGGGCAAAATGATCGAGGGTTCTGATACGGCGTTGACGATCGATCGCGACGGCAAACCGTTTAGCATTGCGCGCGCTGACGTGCGGCAGGTCTACATCGTCGAAGGCAAAGCGCAAAAAGGAAAGTGGGCGTTGATCGGCGCGGGGGTCGGCGCGGGTGCGGGCGCAGGCATTGGTTACGCGAAGTATTCGCCGAATCGTGACGACAGCGTGATTTGGGTTCCGGTGGGCTTGATGTTTGGAGCCGGCATCGGCGCAGTCAGCGGGTTGCTGTTTGGACAGACTACTCGGAAGCGCACGCTCATTTATGCCGCGAATTAACACGAATGAACGCGGATTTAGTTTTATCCGTGTAAATTCGCGTCAATCCGCGGCTAATACTTTCTTCGCTTCCTGAAGTGCCTGGAGTTCCTTTTCGTTGAGAGTCGGATAATCGAGATCGAGCGCGTGGAGATTCGTGACGATTGCCGACGCGACGATCAAACGTGTGAACCATTTATTGTCGGCAGGAACGACGTACCACGGCGCGTGCTTCGATGCGGTGTGTCTGATCGTATCTTCGTACGCGTCCATGTAGTCGTCCCAGTGCTCGCGTTCGCGAACGTCGTTGAGCGAAAACTTCCAGTTCTTTCCCGCGTCGTCAATGCGCGCTAGAAAGCGTTGCCGCTGCTCTTCTTTCGAAACGTGAAGGAAAAACTTCAACACGAGGACGCCATTGTGTGCGAGATAGCGTTCGAAGTTCGTAATGTCCTGGTAACGACGTTTCCATAGATCTTTGGTCTTCACGTTGGGCGGCAGCTTTTGACCATCGAGAAAGTTCTGATGAACGCGGACGACGAGCGTCTCTTCGTAGTAACTGCGATTGAAGATGCCGATGCGCCCGCGCTCAGGCACACGCTTCGCGCAACGCCAGAGAAAGTCGTGGTCCAACTCTTCGGCTGACGGTGCTTTGAACGAAGAAACTTCGCAACCTTGCGGATTCACGCCCGACATGACGTGCTTGATAGCGCCGTCTTTTCCCGCGGCGTCCATCGCCTGAAAGATAATCAACACGGCCCAGCGATCCTGTGCGTAGAGTTTGTCTTGTAACTTCGCGAGTAGTTCGACGCCGGCTTCGAGACCTTGTTGTGCTTTCGGTTTTTCGTCAGTGTCGAAGCTGAGCGTGTTTGCCGGATCGACTTGCTTCAGGCGAAAGCCCTTGCCATAAGTGATGCGAAACGGCTCGGAGTATTTCTTTGCTTGTTTGAGAAAGTCTTTCATAGGCTAATAGGTCCTAAGGACTTATAGGACCTATCGATCCTTTTCGGCAATGTCTTCCCGTTCTTCTCGTAAGCCAAGACGCATCGCCTCGAACGCCGGCAGTCGCTTAATCTCCGGCATCGACACGTTCCCTCGCACCGAAAACCAGATGATGCGATTCAACACTTCCGGATCGGCCATGTCCGCGCGCTCGAGATCCTGTTCGTCAGTAAGTCGCATGAAGTAAGCCGTAGTAGCATCACGCGGCGGCGGATTGACGAGATTGTCGAGCGCGACATTCGGCAGCAGTACTTTGTAAGGTCGCAGATCTGGTTCGGGTCGAAAGATGTTTATCGGCGTTGCGGTCGCATCGAGTTGATTCATCGGTTCGATGCCGAGCAGCAGTTCAATCGTTCTGATCAAACTGACGGTGTTGTGAAACTCGTGAATCAAAGCGCCCGGACGATTGTAGGCGCTGATCAAGAGGGCCACCGAGCGATGCGCATCGACGTGATCTGGACCATCCTGCGCATCGTCTTCAACGACTGCGATCGCAGTATCTTTCCAGTAAGCACTGTTCGAGACCGCTTCGACTAACAGTCCGAGCGCGTAATCGTTGTCGGCAACATAAAACTGCGGCGTGGGCTTGCGCGCGCCGATGCCGTCAGTGTGATCGTTCGACAGGCGCATAACTGAAAGGTTCGGCAAGCGATCGCCAGTGCCCGCCGCACGTTCGTCAGCAAACGTCTTAAACTCCTGCAACCAGACGCCGAGTCTCGAATTGCCGCGGAGCCGCTGCTCAGGATGCGAACTGCTGATCAGCGGGCTGCTGTTGGTTTCCTTCGCTGCGCGATACGACTCGACGGTCATCGCGTCGGGCGTGTCCATGTCGAAGTTGCGATACTGGGTGTTGAATCGTCCTTCGAGCGACTTCTTCGTCGCGAACGTTGAAATAGTCGGCGAAATGTCCGGATAAGTCTTCGTGCGATTAACTCGAATCGCCTTCACATCAGCTTCTGAAAGCGTGGCGAGAAATTCGCCGTAGTTGCGATAAGTCAAACCGGCGCGCGCCGCAGCGTCCCACAGATAGAGCGTCTCGGGCTCGGCAACATCGCGCGAGCCGTTCAGGTATGGGATGAAGCGCCGCATGTAATTCGCGACGTCTTCCGTTTTCACTGTTGGACCAAACAGCGACGGCACGCCGCGCACCGGCTCGTAGTTCGGCAGGCGATTGAAGCCTTCGAAATCGTAAGTTCGCCCGCGGCGGCTGTAGTTCCAGCGAAACGCTTTGTCGAGGTAGTCAGTGGAGAATGCGGCGGTGGACCAGTTGTGACCGTCAGGACTCGCTTCGGAGTTTACGAAGAAACGATCGAAGAGACCGAAGCGCAGCGCGAGTGCGCGATGATTCGGTGAGATGTCCTGCCACTTCCCGTTAGGACGCGCCGCGGCATCGCCGGCGCCAAAGATCGCGAGCGATGGATCGCCGTCAGCCTTCGTGCCGTCGCCTGACTTCTCCACGTCGCCAAAAACCTGGTCGTAAGTTCGGTTCTCTTTGATAACGTAGATGACGTGTTTGATCGGCGAGCGATCGGGGAAGAGTCGCGCGTTGCGTGGGCCAAGCAGGCCGTTGTTGCGCATGACTTGTTGCGTGTAACGAGCAAGCGCGGGATCGTCAGGCAGGCTCACGGCGCTGATGTTTCCAACGACGAGCGCGACACTGTATTGACCGCCTTGTCCTCCAGCGCGTCCGGTTCCGGCGGGAAAGCGTTCGTTTGGTGCATTGGGCACGCGGCCGGAGTTGTCGACGATCAATGAAGAATTCTGGACGCCGGTGCCTTTGCCGTTGCCGACGAAGAGCGTTTGGCCCACAACCGCGAGGGCGGATGGATACTGTCCGGTGGGAATGAAACCGCGAACCTTGCTGCGTTCTTCCTTCTTGTCCCCTGCATCACGCGCTTTGCTTGATAGTTCTACAACTGCCACGGAATTGCTGTGTGCATTGGCAACATAAAGATCGTCGCCGTGCAAGGCCAGGCCTTCAGGACTATTGCCGGGTGGCACACCTTCAGACAAACGCACGCTGATGCGTTCGATCTCTTCGTCGTTGTTCGTATCGATTACTGACACACTATCGTCGTTCGAGTTCGCAACGTAGAGCCTGGTTCTATATGGGTTGAGCAACATTGCGGTGGGGTGGCGGCCAACCGGCACACGTAACGCCACTTTCGCAGGGTTGTGCGGATAGACCACCGCCACGGAGTTGTCGTTCCAGCACGAGACATAGACTTTAGTGAGAATCGGGCTATCGACTCGCCTGGGCACGACGGCGACTGCGTAGGGATAAACAAACTGCCCTTCACTCTTTCGCAGATCGATGCGAGTAAGTTTTCGCGCTCCCCACACATCCTCGATCATGCCGAGGCTATCGCCAAGATTATTTGCGACAAAAAGTCTGTTGTCCTCAAGAGCAATCCCTGTCGGATAAACCGGCGCGCGATCGCTGTTGTAACGAGATGAGTTCGCCGCGGTCGCGAATCCGCTGACGTCGATGAATGGTGCTTCGATAGTCGTGTTTGGACCAGGCGATGCGGGCGTGATCGGCGGCTGGCCTTCGGGTTGAAAGCGAAAGATCCAGATCTTGTTTTCGAAACCGCCGGAGACGTACAACGCGTGCGAACCGTCTTCGTTCGGCACAGGCGAAAACACCACGCCGACATTCACACTCTGCGGTGATGGGAAGTAAACGTTTTGGACCACTGCCGCCGCGGGCTTCGCGTTCAGATCGATGACCGCGATCGACTGCTGGCCGCGGTTTCCAGTTGCGTTGAACTGCACACCGTAACCACTATTCACCGCGAGGAGATATCGACCTTCGCCATCCGGTCCGAGTTTGTCAGGACTGCGAACGAAATCGACCGGCAACGCGCCGACGGCGGTTTGTCGTGTTGTCAGATCCTGAACCAACGAGCCGGCGGGCGTGATTGGTCGTCCCTCACTCGCGGGTTCGTCGGAATTAGAAGAAACGAGGCAAGTTGCGAGTAAGAGCGCGATTAGCGCGCCGATAATTTGTCTGGGGTTCATCGAGGCGGCAGTTTATCAACGAAAGCACAAGAAAGTTAAGCCGCAGATTTTCGCGGAAGAACACGGA